>JAYUAH010000765.1:0-6978 GCA_043741415.1 Betaproteobacteria bacterium | reverse complement strand
CATGGACGAGCACGAACTTATCGAAGACTTGGTCACCGCGAATCACATTCTCTACAATGAAGGCGTGGTGGATGGCTTCGGCCACATCAGTGTGCGGCATCCCACGCGGCAGGATCGGTTTTTGCTCTCGCGCAGCATTGCGCCGGGCACGGTCAAGGCTGAGGACATCATGGAGTTTGATGTTGACGGCAATGCGGTCGACGCGCGCGGGCGCAAGCCGTATCTGGAGCGCTTCATACACAGCGAGGTTTATCGCGTGCGTGCCGATGTGCAATCGGTGGTGCACAACCATTCGCCGGCGGTGATTCCGTTTGGCGTAACGCATACGCCGTTGCGGCCGATTTCGCATATGAGTGGGTTTCTCGCGGGCACTGTGCCCAACTTCGAGATACGCGATGCCGGCGGGCCGGCTACCGATATGCTCATCCGCACGCCGCAACTCGGCGTGGCGTTTGCGCGCACGCTTGGCAATGCTGCGTTTGCGCTGATGCGCGGGCACGGTGCGGTGGCGGTGGGCGATTCGATCCGTCAGGTGGTGTATCGCTCGATCTACGCCGAGATGAATGCGCGCTTGCAGGCCGAGTCGCAGCGGCTGGGCGAGATCACGTTCTTGAATGATGCGGAAGCGGCGGGCGCCGATGCGGCCAACTACGCCAACATGGATAGGCCGTGGGAGTTGTGGAAAATGCGCGTGCGCAAAAACGCTGCGTAGCCACAAACAAAAGCAGGAGCAGCTTGCGCTGCCCCTGCTGTGTCACGCGGGTGGCTTGGTGACGATTACAAACCGCTGCCGATCAAGCCACCGATCACGGCGCCAATGGCGGTGGTGATGCCTCTGCTGCCGCGTTGCCCGATCGCGTTGCCGATCACACCGCCGATCACTGCGCCACCGACAGCGCCGCCGACATTCGGGCCTTGATACGACACCGGCGCCGGGTACGCTGCCGGGGGATACGCGGCAGGCTCTGGATAGCCTGCCGGTGCGGACTCCGGATAGTAGCCTTGGTCAACCGCCGGCTCTGGGTAGTACGCAGGCGCCGACTGCGGGTAGTACGCAGGCACCGGTTGCGGATAGTACGCCGGCGCGGGTGCATACGCCGGGCCAACATAAACCGGCGGTTCGTAATATACCGGCGGTTCGTAATACACCGGGCGCGACACGATCACGGGCCGTTGCACGTATACGGGCGGCGGCACATAGACCGCGCGCCGCGCCGCATACGGGCGCTCAACGAACGCCGCGCGATGGTGATACTCCGCAGCCGGGGTGTAGGCAGCACGTTGGGGGGCTATCACTGCCGCCGGCGCACCACGAAACGCGGGTTGCGTAACAACGGGAGCAGGTGCCGCGCCGCGTAGCGCTGGCGCATTGCCTTGGACATGCCCACCGTGGTGCCACGGTTCGGCCTGCGCGGAGAACGCCGCGGCGATCAAAGCAGTGGTGGCTAACAGCGTCAGGGTTTTGGTCGTCTTCATGGCATGCTCCTTTTAATGATTGCCCACTTCCAAAAACGCTTGGGCTACCGGCGGCGCGTACGGGCGAAGTGCAACAAAGTATTGCAGGTGTAACTGCCTATCTTTAAAAAACTGTTTAAAAACAAATACTTATGATATTTTAAATAACTATGCTACGAGCATAGATCCTGCGCCGCACAGGGCGTCACGCAAAACAGCGATAATCGCGCCCCAAAGGAGTAGCAATGAACAAAAAAATAATCTCGGCGGCATGGTGTATAGCCGTAGTCGCTGCCCACACGTTGCCTGCGACCAGTTTTGCGCAAAGTTTCCCAACTAAACAAATCCGCATCATCGTACCGCTGGTGCCCGGCGGCAATCTCGATATCGTGGCGCGCGCGATAGCGGCGCAAATGGGCGAAGGCTTCGGTCAGCAAATCATCGTTGATAATCGCCCCGGCGCCAGTAGTCTGGTCGGCACGCAGTTTGTGGCGAAAGCGCCGGCCGACGGCTACACCTTGCTCGCGATAGCGAACACCTTCGCCACGGTGCCTTCACTCATGCGCAACCCCGGCTACGATGCGTTGAAGGATTTCGTCGGCGTGTCGCTCACCTGCCTGGTGCCGCAGGTGCTGGTGGTAACCCCTTCGCTGCCGGTGCGCACCACCAAGGATTTAATTGCGCTGGGCAAAGCGAAGCCCGGCGAGTTGGCCTATGGCACGTCCGGCGCGGGCAGCACTGGGCACATCGCGGCGGAGCTGTTGAGCCTGCAAGCCGGCATCAAGATGCTGCACGTGCCGTACAAAGGCAACGCAGCGACCATCGTCGATGTCATCGCCGGCAATGTGCAAATGATGTTCGATCAGGTGAGCACGTCGAAGGCCTATGTTGACAGCGGCCGGCTGCGCGCGCTGGGGGTCACCAGCTTGAAGCGCTCGCCGCTGTTTCCCACGGTGCCGACCATCGACGAATCGGGGCTCAAGGGCTATGAAGAAATCACGCTCAACGGTCTGGTAGCACCGGCAGGCACGCCGCGTGAGGCGCTGACAAAACTCAACGCCGAGGTGTCGCGCGTGACGCGCTTGCCGGAGTTGCGCAAGCGCTATATTGAACGTGGCATCGAACTGGTATCGAGCGCGTCGCCCGACGAATTCACCGTGTACATCAAAGCCGAGTTTGACAAGAAAGCGAAACTCGCGCGCGAAGCGGGCATCAAAATGGAGTAAGCGCCATGAAACGAAAGCACCTGTTGTTGGCCGGGACGTTGCTGACATTCAGTACCACGCAATCTATCGCGCAGGTCCCTTCGACAAGCTCAGAACAGGTTTTTCCGTCGAAATCGATACGCATCATCGTACCGGTAGCGCCCGGCGGCAATGTAGACTTGGTCGCGCGCGCAGTAGCGCAGCCCATGACTGAAAGTTTCGGCCAGCAGGTGATTGTCGAAAACCGGCCCAGCGCCAGCAGCATCGTCGGCACGCAAATGGTGGCGCGAAGCAGCCCCGACGGTTACACGTTGCTCGCGATAGCCAATACCTTTGCCATGGTGCCTTCGGTCATCTCCACGGCGGGATACGATCCGGTCAAGGATTTTGCGGCGGTGACGCTGACCTGTCTGGTACCGCAGGTGTTGGAAGTGAATCCGTCACTGCCAGTGCGCACGGTGAAAGAGCTGATTGCACTCGCCAAATCAAAACCGGGGCAGCTCGCGTATGGTTCCGGCGGCACCGGTGGCACCGGCCATTTTGCAGGCGAAACGTTCAGTCGCCAGGCGGGCATCAAAATGCTGCACGTGCCGTACAAGGGTGCGGCGCCGGCGCTGATTGATGTTCTCAGCGGCAATGTGCAACTCATGTTCGATCAATTGGGGCCATCGGGGCCGCACATACAGTCCGGCAAAGTGCGCGCGCTGGGCGTGACCAGTCGCAAGCGCGCGCCGATGTTTCCGAACATTCCGACCATCGACGAAGCTGGCTTGAAAGGCTTTGAAGACATCACCTTCAACGGCTTGATGGCGCCGGCGGGCACGCCGCGCGAGGTGCTGGCGCGGTTGCAAAGCGAAGTGACGCGCGTGGTGCGCATACCTGAATTACGCAAGCGCTATTTGGAGCGCAGTGTTGATCTGGTGGCCAGCGCCTCATCGGACGAATTCGCGGCCTACATCAAGGCAGAATTCGAGACCCGTGCGAAGCTCGCGCGCGACGCGGGTATCAAGGCAGAATAGCGCACATGAAATTCGCCATGCATCTAATGCTATTGCTCGTCGCTGCCGCACCGGTGCTGTTTGCGCCCCACGTGACGCTGGCGCAAACGTACCCGTCGAAGCCCATACGCTTGATTGTGCCGTATGCCGCCGGCGGCTCGCCCGACATCACCTCGCGTTTGGTGGCTAACGAACTCAGCCGGCAAATGGGGCAGTCGGTGGTGGTGGACAATCGCGCGGGCGCGGCCAGCATTATCGGCACCGAAATGATTGCGCGCGCTACGCCGGACGGCTACACGCTGGGTTACGTGGCCTTTTCGCTGTCGACGAATCCGAGCTTGTTTGTGAAACTGCCCTATGACGCGACGCGCGATTTTCAGCCGGTGGCTTCCATGCTCTATAGCGTGAATCTGCTGGCGGTATCGCCGTCGCTGCCGGTACGCACGGTGAAAGATCTGATCGAAAACGCACGCACCAATCCCGACAAGCTGTCGTACGGCACCACCGGCGGCGGCACTTCCGTGACACTGAGCATGGAGCTGTTCAAGTTCATGACGGGCACGCGCATGGTAGCCGTTCCCTACAAAGCCACGCAGGTGGCAATAGCCGATGTGATGGGAGGCCGCGTCGATGCGTTTTGCGACAACATGGCATCGATACTGCCGCACGCCAAGGCGGGACGCGTACGCGGCATCGCGGTGACGTCGCTCAAGCGCTCAGCGGCAGTGCCTGAATTGCCGAGCATCGATGAAGCAGGCGTACCCGGCTTCGAAGTGACGCCGTGGTCCGGGTATGTGTTTCCGCCGCGCGTGCCGCGCGACATCGTGATGCGGCTCAACGCCGAAATCAACAAGGCATTGCTCACTCAGACCGTGCAGGAAAAATTCGCCGCTGTCGGCTACACACCCGGCGGCGGTACGCCGGATCAATTTGCCGACTTCATTCGCAGGGAAACCGACAAGTGGGCCAAAGTCATCAAGGCGGCGGGCATCCAGCCGCAGTGAGGGCGCGCGATGTGAGGTTGGCGTCGCAGCAGCAATTTGAGATTGGTGCTTGACGCTGCTCTCGTTCAGCATCACATTGGCACGCCGCCTGCAACGTTGTTGACGGAGAACTGCATGGCCCAGCGCTTGATGCTCTTGGTTTTTGCTGTGGTGCTGTATGCATCCTGCGTTGACCATTCGCAGGCCGCTTCGACCGAGCCGGCCCTGACCTCGTCGAAGGGACCGGGAATGGCCTATCCGTCCAAACCCATTCGCCTGATCGTGCCCTCCGCAGCCGGTGGCGCGCCGGATATCGGCGCGCGCAGTCTTGCGAGCGAACTGGGCAAGCAGATGGGGCAGCAAGTGGTGGTCGACAATCGTCCTGGCGCCAGCGCAATTATCGGACTTGAAATGATCGCCCGCGCCGCGCCTGATGGCTACACGTTCGGTTATATCTCAAATGCTGTTGCGACGAATCCAGGCCTGTACTTGAAGCTGCCGTACGATTTTGCAAAGGATTTTCAACCGGTCATTCACGCGACGTCGGGCCTGAACCTGTTGGCGGTTACGCCGTCGCTGCCTGTGCGCACCGTGCGTGAACTGATTGAATTGGCGCGTGCCAGGCCCGGTGTTCTGTCGTATGGCAGCAGCGGCATTGGAACGAGTCCGCACCTCGCGATGGAATTGCTTAAATCCATGACGGGTACCCACCTGGTTCATATCTCCTATAAGGGCGCTCAGCAGGCGATCACCGATGTCATCGGTGGACAGATACCTATCGTGTGTGAAGTGATCTCAACCATTCTGCCGCACGTCAGGGGCGGGCGGGTGCGGGCACTCGGCGTTACCTCGCTGACGCGATTGCCCTTGGCTCCCGAGCTGCCTACCCTCGACGAGGCCGGCCTTCCTGGCTTTGAGATTACAAATTGGAGTGGCTACGCGCTGCCGGCACGCGTGCCGCGCGACATCGTGCTGCGCCTGAACGCCGAAATCAACCAGGCCCAATTGTCGCCATTCGGGTCAAAAGCGATTGTCGATAGAGGCGCCACGATAGTTGGTGGAACGCCAGAGCAATTCGCGGAACACGTACGCAGGGAGACCCAGAAATTCGGGAAGCTCATCAAGTCGGCGGGTATCAAGCCGCAGTGAGGCGCATTGCGTAGCCGCGATGGCGCGACCATGCGCTCGACCAAACCTTCGTGCTGGGGCTCACCCTGGCGTTGCTCAAGTGGGGGCCACCGGCGTTTGTGGCGCTACAGCGGCCCGGAAGATTGCTACGCGCGCCGCACCTTGATGGTGTATTTGCCCATGCCGCTGGCGCGATTGTAGTGCCGCACCTGCGCGTAATACGTGCCCGGTATCAAAGCGGCGGCGATGCTGGCGTTGGTGTCGAGGCCGCCGTCGTCGTCTTCAGTGATGAGCGCGGTTTGGCTGTTGGGGCCGAAGAGTTTCATCACCACGTCGGTGGGGTCGCGGGTATCGATGATGTGGCGCGCGCCACTTGCGACGGTGAATTTGTAGAGGGCTTCTTCACCGGTTTTGCCGATGGACGCCGAGGTGCGGCGCGCGGCATTCACTTTCAGTTCTTTGGCATCGGCGACGGTGGGTGCGGTCTTGGGATAGGCCTCGGCGCTGGCGATGAACGCCTTGTCGATGTCGGAGAGCACGTCGTTTGCGTTGGTGCCGACACCGCTTTTCACCCACGTGCCGGGGAAGAAATACAGCATGATCGAATGCGGATCGAATTGCGTGCCCTTGATTTGATCGACGGTGTATTTGTTCAACACGTTGTGGCGTATGGTGGCTTCGTTCAAGTTGTTGGGCGGGCCGGCGAGATCGTGTAACACCACGGCTTCGTTCCATTCGATACCGCCGGCGGGATTCTGATGTTCGTGTGCCAATCCGATGGCGTGCCCGAACTCATGACCTGCGGTGCCGCCGTCGAGGAAGCCGAGGTTCATCGTCGGCGGATTGTTTGGAATGCCGCGATTGTCGGTGCCGATGTACGACCAGGCGCCGTCGTTCGGATCAAAGGCAATGCGAATTTCGGCATCCGGCACATTGTTGAAATTAAACTGCAGATTGGCGAATTGCGTCCACCACAGCGCCTGCTCTTGAGCTTTGGCCTGTGTTGTGATGCCGTGCCACCCAGAAAACGCACGCGCAGCGTTGTTCCATTCATCCACAACTTGCCGATGGGCATATCGCACGCATGCGGCCGCCGCGGCGCACGGTGCTTTGCATGCGCATTTCGTGGGCGGGTAAAACGCGGTCAATACAGACATGTGGGCGCTGGGCCATGTTGATCTCCTGATGGTCAATCAATAGAAATGTCGC
>JAYUAH010000764.1:0-6981 GCA_043741415.1 Betaproteobacteria bacterium | reverse complement strand
TCGGCGTGAAGCAGGATGCGTTCGTGCAAATGCTCGATCTGATGAAAAACCCGCTGGCATGGAGCAAAGTCAGCGGCCCCGAGCGCATCTCCTCAACCGGCAAACCGTTTCACGATGCCGAACCGTTTGTGCGCGAACTCATTGCAGCAGCACCCGAGCGCATTTTGTGGGGTACGGATTTTCCGCATCCCAATGTAAAAATCATGCCGAACGACGGTGAGCTGATGGATTTGTTTGCGAAGTTTTGTGATGACGACGCGCTGCGCAAAAAAATATTGGTAGACAATCCAAACACGCTGTACTGGCCGGAAGCAATCGCCCAATAATTTATAGGTTGGGGTGAGCTTGCGAACCCCAACAGTCGTTGTACGCATACCGCGCTGCGTTGGGGTTCGCAAGCTCACCGCCAACCTACGGCGTCTTCTGGATTTATCGTAAGTATTTGTTTTTAAACAATTATTCTAGAACGATCTTTTGCGTGCGGATCACCCGTCCCCAGCGTCCGATTTCGATTTTGATCCACTGATCAAATTGCGCGGGCGTGCTGCCGACGGTTTCCAAACCTAATTCAGCGAAGCGCGCTTTTGTGTCTTGTAACGCCAGCAGTTTTAAACATTCCGCATTCAGGCGCGTGACTATTTCCGGCGAAATTTTCGCCGGCGCGAGCAGCCCTACCCACGTCGCCGCACGAAAGTCGGGATAAAAACTCGCCATCACCGGCACCGCTTGCAACGCAGGCGCGGGCTTGTCGGACGTAACCGCAATCGCGCGCAGGCGCTTGTTACGCAAGTGCGGCGCCGCAGTCGGAAAAGCAATAAACATGGCGTCGACGTGGCCGGCGATCAAATCCGTGACGGCGCCACTCGCGCCTTTGTACGGCACATTGGTGATATCGACGCGCGCCTCAAGCTTGAAAAGTTCCAGCAGCAGGCGCGCCGGCGAGCCGGGGCCGACACTGGCGAAATTGAGCGCACCCGGCTTGGTCTTCGCGAGCTGCACCAGTTCACGCACCGACTTCGACGGCACGGCAGGATTCACCGCCAGCACCATCGGCCCACGCACCAGCAGCGAAATCGGCGCAAGGTCGGTTACGGTGTTGTACTCCAGGTTTTTGAAGAGATGCGGATTGGTGGCGTGGCTGTCGAATACCGCGAGCAGCGTGTAGCCGTCCGCCGGCGCGCGCACCGCGGTCGCCGTGCCCAACGTACTACCGGCGCCCACGCGGTTTTCGACGATGAATTGCTGGCCCATCGCCTCACTCAGTTTGCCCGCGACGATGCGTGCGCTGACATCAGCGAAGCCGCCGGGGGCATTGGGCACGATGATGCGCACGGGTTTCACTGGATAACCTTGTGCGAGCACCGACCCACTGCATAACAACGCAGCCATCGAAAACAACTTTTTCATGAAACACAATTTTCCACTGAATGTGCGCGGCATTATACCCGCGGCGTTATCTATGCCATGGTAAAGTCTCTCTCCAATTGTTTTACCGCAAAAGGTTACGGCAAATGGGTTCGTTTCGCTTATTGAATTATCGCGGCGCCGACGGCACACCGCGCGCGGGTATTCTTGTCAACAACAATGCGGTGCTCGATCTGCGCGACGCGCTGCCTGAAAAAACGTGGAGCGTTTCTACACTCGCAGCACTCAGCGCATGGGATGAGGCATTGCCTGCATTACATGCGCTTGCCGACAAGCCACGCGGCACGCCCAAGCCGCTCGCTTCGGTAAAACTGATGGCGCCGATTTATTATCCGCCCGCGATCTACTGCACCGGCGCCAACTATTTGGCGCACGCCGAAGAAATGTCCGCGGAGGGCGCGGGCGTGGACAAGGCTACCACGCAGCCGTATTTGTTTTTGAAATCCGCACAACATTGCATGATCGGACCGGGTGATGCCATCCAACTACCCAACACCTCGAAGAAAGTCGATTGGGAAGCGGAATGCGCAGTGGTGATCGCCAAAAAGGGCCGCAACATCAGCGTCGCCGACGCGATGAGGCATGTGGCCGGTTACACCATCATGAACGACGTGTCCGCACGCGATCTCTCGCGCCGGCCCGACTGGCCGCGCTGGAACATCGATTGGTTCGGCCACAAAATTTCGAGACCGCGGCACCCATGGGGCCGTGGATCACGCCCGCCGATGACATCGCCGACATTTACCAATGCCGCCTGCAACTGTGGGTGAATCAGGAAAAAATGCAGGACACGCTGGTGGACAAACTCATATTCAACATCGCCGAGTTGATCGAGTATCTAAGCCGGCGCATGACGCTGCTGCCGGGCGACGTAATCGCCACCGGCACGCCCTCGGGTGTCGGCCGTCCGCGCGGCATTTTTCTCAAGCCCGGCGATACCGTGCGCGTTGAACTCGACGGCGTCGGTGTGCTGGAAAACCCGGTGGTGCAGGGCGTCTAATTCCATTTCTATTTCAATAGCTCATTAATGTGCTGACAATTTTCATTTGGAAAATGACGAATAATTATTGATCTAATGAAATGGAATTGGTATAAGCGTGCCGCAGGGTTTTACCCGAGCGTCAACAAAAACGTCGCGCCGCTGGTATGCACGTTGGTGACGGCCCTTAACACGGACACAGGCAGCGCTCTGGAAACAGCCCGTCAATCACACGCTGTATGCCGGCGGCAAAATCCGCTTTCGCAATAAATCCATCGGCCGCCATGCCAGGCGAGTGCGCCTGTGCTTCGGGCGCATCCGCCAGCGACACGAGGACGATTTTCGCGGTGATGCCCTGCGCACGCATGCGCGCCGCCGTCCTCACACCGTTCATCACCGGCATGTGCACGTCCATCAGAATCAAGTCGGGCTGCTCGATTAGCGCAACGGGCATCGCCGCCGGCCCCGTGCGCGCAGAGCCCACCACATGCACGCCGGGCAGCGCGCTGAGTGTGAGCATGGCTGCACGCAGAAACACCGCGTTGTCATCGACTATCAACACCTTGATCGCTTCCATGCAGCACCTTTGTGACGATGTCCCAGGCCACAATGGCCCAGGTAACGCGGTGCAGTATGGGCGGCGCTCGGTTGGCGACACATCGGGGCTAACCCTAGGAGCGGTTGCGAAATACCCTAGAGCTTGTTACGCGGTTGGGAGGTGATTTCAAGCGGCGCTACGCATACCCTGATCAGCGCTGGACGCGCAGGCCCTATAAATCATAAAATATTGTTTAAAATCAAATACTTATGAAATATTGATGCGCGGTGCACCCTGCCGCGGTGGCGCGGCGGCTCAGCGCGCAGACGACACCAGGCCGCTGCGTATGGCAAAGCGCGTGAGCCCCGGCACATCGCGTATGCCGAGCCTCTCCATGATTTGCGCGCGGTGCGTTTCGACGGTTTTCACCGACAAGCCCAGCTTGAAGGCGATTTCCTTGGTGCCCTGGCCCTCGGCAATGAGTTGCAGGATTTCGCGCTGGCGCGGCGTCAACGCATCGAGTGTGGTCTCGCCTTCGGTCAGGCGCCCGAGATAGCCGTCGATCACCTGTTGGGACACGCGCGGCGTGAGATAAGTATTGCCCGCCTGCACCGCCGCGAGCGCGAGCTCAAGCTCATCGGGTGTGGCATCCTTCAGCAAATAGCCGGCGGCGCCCGCACGCAGCGCTTGCAGCACGTGCGCCTCGTCGGCGGACATCGACAAAATGATCACCCGCACCTGCGGCTGCTCGCGGCGTATCTGCGCGGTGGCCTCCAAACCGTTGAGGCTGTGCATCGAAATATCCATCAGCACAATCTGCGGGCGCAGCGCCGCGGCCAGCTCCACCGCCTGGCGCCCATCGCTCGCTTCACCCACGACCTCAACGCCGGCGATGTTCTGCAACAGCATTTTGATGCCCGTGCGCACCAGCACATGGTCATCGGCCAGCAGGATACGCAGCGGGGTCATACTTGAAAGTCCTCCACACCAATCGGCAGGGTGACACCGATACGCGTGCCGAGCGTGGGCGCCGCCTCGATAGTGAACGTACCACCGGCCAGTTGCACGCGCTCTTCCATGCCAAGCAGCCCCATGCTGTGCCCTGCCTGAATGCGTAGCCGCGCGGCCGCAAGATCAAACCCGCGTCCGTCATCGGCCACGGCGAGCGTCAATTGGCGGCCGCTGCTGTGCACGCTGAGCGACACGCACGCCGCATCAGCATGGCGCGCGGCATTGGACAGTGCTTCCTGCACCACACGGTAGACGACGGTCTCCAGGCGCGTATCAATGCGCGGCATAGTGACGTCGCCCGTGAATTGCACCGTCCATCCGGCCGCGCGCGCCTGCGTATCGAGCAGCGCGCGCAGCGCCGGGATCAGGCCAATGTAATCAAGCTGGACGGGCCGCAACAGACGCGACAAATCGCGCACCTGCTCAATGGCGCTGTCAAGAATAGTTATCCATTCCGCGATTTGCGGTTGCACCGCGGGCGCGAGGCGGCGGCGCAGATGACCGGCAAAGAGTTTAAGCGCGGTGAGATTTTGCCCGATCTCGTCGTGCAACTCATGCGCGATTTGCCGGCGCTCGGCTTCCTGCGCATCGAGCACCTGCCGCGACAGGAGCCGCAGCCGCTCGTGGGCAGCGCGCAAGTCCGCGAGCAACCCTTCGCGCTGCGTCTCGAACTGTTTGCGCTCGGTGATATTGTGCACACTCACCACCAGCACCGCGTCGCCGCCGTAACGCGCGGGCTGCGCCGACAGCAACGCCCAGATGCTGGGGCGCTCGGCGATACGCACGGGCACTTCCATGTCGCGCACGTGACCATCGTCCGCCACGCGCCTCAACATTTCCGTGGAATCCTCGTGCCGCTCCCAGTTTGCGCGCACATCCCAATGGCCGGCTTTGGGATCGACGTTGAACATTTGGTAGGCCGCGTGGTTCGCCAGCAACACCGCATTGTCGTGGCGGCGGATCAGACCGATCGCCACCGGCGTGGTCTCGAGCGTGATACGAAACAAATCCACCCGCTCCTGCAATTCGCTTTGCAGGTGGAAGCGTTCGGTCACGGAAGCCGCGGTGCCGCGATAACCGCGGAATACGCCGGCGGTATCGAATATCGGCTCGCCACTGACCGAAAGATAAGTCACGGCGCCATCGTGCGCCCTATGGCGAAACACGACGTTACGAAAAATCTCATGCCGGTGAAGCGTCTGGATATGCGCGGCCCACGTCTGCTCGAGCGGCTCGCCATCGAGCTCCCAGCGCGTCTTGCCCAACATCGGCAACGCCCAGTTCGGATCGTCATGGCCGACGTCGGTGAAACGGAAATCGGCGTCCTGTTGCCAGAACCAGTCCGACGACAACGCCGTCAACGCGCGGAATTTGGCTTCACTGTCACGCAGTGCCGCCTCGGCATCGGCGCGCTCGGCTTCCAGCCGGAAACGATCGTTCACCAGCCGCGAGACGCCGCGGTAGCCGGTAAAGGCGCCCGCTTCGTCGTACACCGGCTCGCCGCTGCTGCTGATGTAGAGCGCGTCGCCCTGTTTGCTGGTATAATGCACAACCATGTCGCGCCACGACTCGCGTGCATCAAGCACGGCACGATGGGCTTCCCACGTGGTGCCGACAGGCGCGGCGCCCGGCGCATCCCAACGCCGCAGGCCGCGATAATCTTCCCAGGAAAGTCCAAGAGCGGCGAATCGTCCTGGCGAATACGATGTACAGCGGTGTTCGGTATCCTGCGTCCAATACCAGTCCGAGGACAGAAACATCAGTGAGCGGACGCGTTCTTCACTCGCCTTGAGTTCTTTCTGCTTTTGCTCAACCCGGTTCGCCATGGTATTAAACGTCGAGCCGAGCTGCAGGACTTCGTAATAGCCGGTCACCGAAGCGCGCGCAAAGCCGTCACTGCTGCCGAAGCTTTCGGCAACCGCTGTGAGTTCGTGGATCGGACGCGCGATCCAGCGCACCAACCCGTAAGCGATGATCAAACCCACCACCAGTGCAGCGAGTATCATCGCCAGGCGCGACGCCAGTTTCTCTTTGGCCGGCGCCAGCGTCTGCTCAACCGACAAGCCGACCTCGATGATCCACGGCAATTTTTCGCCGGCAGCATAGGCAGTGAGCCGCTTTTGCCCATCACTGGCTTCGATCCGCGCCGCGAATCCGCGTTCTTGCAAGGCGCGGCGCACCGTGGATGATGTGGTGAAGTCGCGGCCGATAGCGGCTAACGGCTCGGCCGTGCTGGTAATGCCGATGCCGCGTTCATTAAACACCGTCATCAAGGTGCCCATCGGCAGTCCCAACGGCACCAACACTTCCTGAAAACGGTCAATGCGAGTGGACATGGACACCGCGCCGATGGGTCTACCGTCGGCACCGAGCACCGGCCGTCCCGATACCGACACCTATTGGTTGCTGGTACGCGACACCAGGGGTTCGTCCACCACCAGGCTGCGTTTGGCCAGCGCATCCTTGAAGTAGGCCCGATCCGCGACATTCACCCTGGCGCGTGCCGCCGCGTCGGCGGTGGTGCTGGCCAGCACGCTACCGTCGAGCGCCAGTATCGAGAAATCGTTGACGTGCTGCGGCATCGCGCGCGCCAAGCGCCGGAGCCGCGAATCACCATCGTCCCCGTGCGTCAGTGTGCCGCGTGCGATCTCGCCCAGCGCCTCGAGGAATTGATCCCGTTCATCGTAATGCTCGTCGAGCCGCGCCGCGGCCTGACGCGCAATGACGGATGCCGTCTCCAGCGCCGTGGTTTCGGCCGCCTGATATTCCTTCTCGGCATTGATGACGGCTGCAACGGCCAACAACAATAGCGGCACCACCACCAGCAGCGCCAGCCGGCTGAACAACCGGAAGCGCTGGGCCGGACGGACCACACGATCAGCGATTGACGCTGCAGACAAGACACACACCTCGCGAAATGGAAGAACCATCGGGCTGCCACACCGCCGCCATCGAAGCGGCGCAGGCTTGCCTGCAACAGTACATTCTGTTCGACGGATGATGCCAGTGTCAAGAAACTGAAACGCCG
>JAYUAH010000763.1:0-6990 GCA_043741415.1 Betaproteobacteria bacterium | reverse complement strand
GTCGAACGCGGTGAGGTGCTTGGGTTTCTCGGGCCAAACGGCGCGGGCAAATCCACCACCATGCGCATGATTACCGGCTACTACCCGCCAACTTCCGGCACGGTTACCGTTGGCGGCTTCGATATTATTGAAAAGCCCATTCAGGCCAAACAGCTAATGGGTTATTTGCCGGAAAATGCACCCGGCTACGCTGATATGACGGTGCAGGGTTTTCTGATGTTCGCGGCGGAACTTCGTGGCCTACGGGGCGATGCGCGCAAGAAAGCGGTTCATCACGCGGCAGAGATGTGCAGTCTCGAAAATGTCCTTTATCAGTCCATCGATACCTTGTCCAAGGGTTATAAACACCGCACGTGTCTTGCACAATCGCTGGTCCACGATCCTCAAGTGCTGATCATGGACGAGCCCACGGACGGGTTGGATCCGAATCAGAAGCACGAGGTGCGCAGTCTCATTCGCCGCATGTCGTCTACGAAGGCCATCATCTTCTCGACCCACATACTTGAAGAGGTCGAGGAAACCTGCTCGCGTGCCATCATTATTGATCGCGGCACCATTGTGGCGAACGGCACACCTGCCGAATTAAAGTCCCGTTCCGACATGGCGGGTGCGGTACATGTGCAGACTTCCGGTGTGGCGGGGGCCGCTGTGCTGGAGCACCTGAATCGCGTCCCAGGCGTGGTGCGCGCAGAGGTGATCGCCGAGGCCAATAGCCGAGTCGAAGCACGCGCCTATCCGGACAAGAGTAATCGCAACCTCAATCTGACCCGGGCGATTGCTGCGCTGGCCGCGCAGCAGCACTGGCAGCTTGACGAGATACACACCGAAACCGGACGCCTCGATGAAGTGTTCCGCGCGATTACGCTTCCCGATACTGTGAAGGCGCGCCAATCATGAATGCCTGGAATAACATCAAAGCCATTTTGAAGCGCGAGTTGGGCGGGTATTTCACCTCGCCCATCGCTTATGTGTTTCTGATTATCTTTTTGCTGCTGACGGGTTTTTTTACCTTCACCATCGGCAATTTTTTCGAGCGTGGCGAAGCCTCGCTGGTGTCGTTTTTTACCTGGCACCCGTGGCTGTATTTGTTTTTGGTGCCCGCGGTCGGTATGCGCTTGTGGTCAGAAGAGCGGCGTCTGGGCACGATGGAACTCTTACTCACCATGCCGCTGACCACCTGGCAGGCCATTGTCGGCAAATTCCTCGCCTCGTGGCTGTTTCTGGCGCTGGCGCTGGCACTGACCTTTCCGGTTTGGATCACGGTCAACTGGCTGGGCTCGCCGGATAACGGCATCATCGCCGCGGGTTACGTGGGCAGCCTGTTTCTCGCCGGTGCGTATCTCGCGATCAGTTGCATGACCTCGGCGTTGACGCGCAACCAGGTGATCAGCTTTATTTTGTCGGTGGTGATTTGCCTGTTCCTGATACTCGCGGGGTACACGCCGGTCACCGATTTGCTCACACGGTTTGCGAGCCCGGTGGTGGTGGACATCATCGCTTCATTCTCGGTGATGACGCACTTTGAAGGCTTCCAGCGCGGCGTGATCGATCTGCGTGACTTTTTGTTTTTCACCTCGGTGATCGGCTTCGCGCTGTTTACCACCGGCGTGATTATTCGCAGCCAGCGGGCAGGCTAGGGGTAAATGAGCCATGAAAAAAAGTAATCTCGATTCCTTGTTTTATTCCGCCGGCGGCCTGGTGCTGCTGGCGATTATTTTAGTGGCCGGCAACTTTTTGCTGAGCGCCTTCAATGCACGCGTAGACCTGACGCAAGGCAGCGTTTACACCTTGTCGCCGGGCACGCGCGCCATTCTCGCCAAGCTCGAAGCGCCGGTGAAAATCCGCTACTACTACACACAGGGCGGCAACACCGTGCCGGTGGCGCTGAAGACGTTCGCCAAGCGCGTGGAAGACCTGCTCGCTGAGTACAAAGCGGCGTCGAACGGCAAAGTGATTATCGAGAAGTTTAATCCCGAGCCCGATTCGGATGCCGAAGAATCCGCGCAACTCGATAACGTCGAAGGCCAGCAAACCAACACCGGTGAGAAATTTTATCTGGGCTTGGCCGTTTCGTTCCTCGACAAGAAAGAAGCAATACCGGTGCTGTCGGCCGACCGCGAACAATTGCTCGAATACGATCTCACTAGCAAAATTTCGCAAGTCGCGCAGGCGAAAAAGCCGATGATTGGTTTGATGGCTGGCCTGCCGGTGCTGGGCCGCTCACTCAATCCGATGACCAAGCAACAGCCCACCGAGCCGTGGGTGCTGGGTTCCGAATTGAAGCGTACCTTTGACGTACGGAAGATCGAACTCAATGCCACCAAAATCGATGACGACATCAAAGTGTTGCTGGTGATTCATCCGAAAAATGTCACCGAAGAAGCCGAGTACGCGATTGATCAATTCGTGCTGCGCGGCGGCAAGCTGATCGCGTTTGTGGATCCGTATGCGTATTACGATCAAGAGCCCGATATGCAAAATCCGTTCGGTGGCAATCAGGCCGGCAGTTCCGCGCTCTACAATCTGTTCAAAGGCTGGGGCGTGGAAATGGAAGGCAAGGTGCTGGCCGACATGACGTTCCCCAGCGGCGCCGGGCCGCGTTTGCTGCCGACGCTGCTGATGCTCACCAACGATGCCTTCAATACCGACGATATCGTGATGAGTCAGGTGGGCACCATGCTGGTGCCGTTTGGCGGATCGTTCAAGGGCAAGTTGGCTGATGGCTTGAAACAATCGGTGCTGATTCATTCGTCGAAAAACGCGATGCCGGTTGATTTGATTATTGCCACGCTATCAGGCGAGCCGTCCACGCGCGGCTTCGCCCCCACCGGCAAGGAAGAGCCGATAGCCATGCGCCTCAGCGGCAAATTCAAGTCGGCGTTTCCCAATGGCGAACCGGTACCGCAGCAGCCTGCGGCGAAAAAAGGCGAGGCATTGACGCCACCGCCTGCGCCCTCGGGTAAGCACATGCGCGAGGCCGCCGCCGAAAATTCAGTGGTGCTGGTGGCGGACGTCGACATGCTCACCGACGGCGCCGCCGTCGAAGTGCAGGACGTGTTCGGGCAAAAAGTGGTGGTGCCGCGCAATGGCAACCTCGCGTTCGCGCAGGGCCTGGTGGAGCAACTTGCCGGCGATCAGAACCTGAGCACCCTGCGCAGTCGCGCGGCGTTCAGCAAGCCGCTGACGGTGTTGCGCAAGATGGAAGCCGAAGCGCAGCAGGCGTATCTGGGCAAGATTAAAGGCCTGGAAGACGGCTTGAACCAGACCACTGAAAAACTCCAGGCGCTGCAAAAAGGCCGCACGGGGGCGAATGCCACAGCCGCGGCAACGGTGCTCACGCCCGAGCAGCAAACGGAAATTGAAAACTTCCGCAAAAAAGCCAACGACACGCGCAAAGATCTTAAAGAGTTGCGCAAGAACCTGCGTGTCGATAGCGACCGTCTGGAGTTGTGGACCAAGGTGGTCAACATCGGTGCCGTGCCGTTGCTGGTGGCGATACTGGGCCTGGTGCTGGCGCTGGCCAAGCGCCGCAGAATCAGAACGGCGGTGGCCATATGAACCGCAAACAGTTTCTGCTGATGCTGGCGTTGGTCGCCGTGCTCGGCGGTTCGGGCCTCGCGATGTTCTGGAAAACGCTTTCCGGCTACAAGGAAAGTGGCGCGAAAATCGGCGCGAAAGTATTGCCCACGCTGAAAGCAGCGGACGCCACCGAAATTCGTTTAAAAGACGCCAAAAACGAAGTCACGCTGGTGAGCAAAAGCGGCTCATGGAGCGTGAAGGAGCGTGGTGGTTACCCTGCGGATGTGGGTGAAATCAGCGAACTGCTGGCGAAGTTGGTCGAGGCGAAAATTGTGCAGTCGGAGTCGGTCGGTGCGTCGCTGTATCCGCGCTTGAATCTGAGTGAACCGGGCAAAACAGAGGGATCAGGCACGCTGCTGGAACTCAAAGACAAAACCGGCAAACAAATCGCGCATCTGATTTTCGGCAAAGTGTCGCTGAAAAAAGACCCCGGCAATCCGCTGCCCAATGCAGTGGATGGCGTGCCCGCGGGACGCTATATGCTGTTGGAGGGCAACCCGCAGAGCGTGGTGGTGGTATCCGATCCGTTTGCGAACGTCGATGCCAAGGCTGGCCGCTGGCTGGCGAAAAACTTTTTCAAAGCCGACCGCATTAAAACGCTGACAGTGGGCGAGGGCGCAGCGCAATGGAAAATCACCCGCGAACTCGAATACAGTCAGTGGAAATTCGCCGCCGGTGCAGGGCAGCTTGACCCGAGTGCCGCGGTGGGCGCGGTGAACGCGCTGGGCCAGCTTGCGTTCAGCGATGTCGCAAAAGAAAACAAAGTGGAAGGCGATAAAGTCACAATCATCGTCGCCGACACTTTCGACAACCTTACGTACACCATCAAAGTCGCGAAACAAAAAACGGGTGACGACTACCTGTTTAATTTCGTGCTCACCGGCGAGCCGCCGAAAACACGCGTGGCGGAAAAAGACGAGAAGCCCGACGAAATCGAACGCCGCGCCAAAGAGTATGTCGATACCTTGAAGCGCCTCGAAGCGCGCGCGCAGTTCGAAAAAATTCTCGGTCAATGGGTGTACGTGATGCCCGCCAAATCGCTGGAGCCCATGCTCAAAGATCGCGCGCAAATGGTGGTGCAGCCGCGCAAACCGGGTGATGACAAAGGCGGTCCGCCGCCAGGCATGATGCCGGGTGCGCTTCGTTAAAATATTATTTAAAATCAAATAGTTACGTTTAAAACGCCACTGGTGTTGGCGGGTGCGATGCTGGCGGTGCGACCGAGTTGCTGAAATCGATGGCCGGCATCGACTTGACTGACGTGCCGTACAACGGCGGCGCACCGTCGATCGTGGCCTTGATCGCTGGCGAAACCCAACTCACCATCACTACCGTGCTGCTGGGCCTGCCGCATGTGAAAAGTCGGGCCGCTTGCGTTCGCGGGCGGTGGCTTCGCTCAAACGCTCGAGCGTGATCCGCTCAGCGGAAATCCGCGAACGCCTGCTGCAACAAGGCGCCGAACCTGTCGGCGGTGCGCCAGATGAACTCGACAAACTCGTGCACGACGATATTGTGAAGTGGGGGCGCGTGGTTAAGGCGCTGAACCTAACGGCGGATTAGCGCGGTAGTTGGTAGGTTGGGGTGAGCTTGCGAACCCCAACAAACGGATGTCATGACCGGTTCTGCTGCAAGTTTGTTACCGAAAGCGTTGGGGTTGCTGCGTCATCCCAACCTACGATTTCTACGCCGCTTTGCGGATACGCAGGTCGATACGCAGTCCTGCCGCTATGGCCATGTTGACCAGAGTATCAATCGCAAACAAATCAATTTTGCCGCGCATCAAATCAGATACGCGCGGCTGTGTAACGCCCAATAATTTGGCGGCCTGTGCCTGTGTGAGTCGCGCCCGATCGATGTGATTTGTTAGCGCCATCATCAACGTCGAGCGCAACTTCATGTTTGCTGCTTCTTCGGGGGAGTCCTCGATAACGTCCCACACGCTGGCGAACTTTTTCTTACTCATCGTTCTAACTCCTTGATTAAGTCCCGGTAGCGCTTAGCGGCTAAATCGATATCTGTCTGATTCGTTTGCTGCGTTTTTTTCTGAAAGCAGTGAAGCACATAGACGGCACGCGCAAATTTGGCGACGTAGAGCACTCTTAAAGCACCGGCCTCGTCGCGAACCCGTATCTCACGCACGCCGGATCCTACGGCGCTCATCGGCTTCCAGTCGTCCGCTTCGCCGCCTTGCTGCACCTGATCAAGTTGATAACCTGCCTCGCGCCGGGCCGATCTTGGGAACGCGCGCAGATCGGCGAGAGCGCTTCCCCGAAATTCGATAGGCTTAAGGTTTGCCATGTCGTTTTATACAATAACTTGTATAGTCTCGTCAATGTTTACGCCTAGCTATTGATCCGGGAAGATGAAGATCGAAGTCCGTTCGCCCTGTCTCTCGAAGGGCAATCATTTTACGAACGGCTTCGACAAGTCTATGCTGAGCGAAGTCGAAGGGCTCAGCCCGAACGGGAATAGAAACTTTATCTTGCCGGGTCAAGAATCCCCGCCCGGCGGGTTGACTTGCGGCATACCTTGCGCTGACACTGGCGGCTACAGCCAACGCGAATCCCGCAGCCACGCGGGACACCACGCTGTTTTACAAGGGAGAAAACCCATGCCGTTCTACGAAAAAGGAAACGTCCGCATCCGCTATGAAGAAGCCGGCTCCGGCTTTCCGCTGTTCATTATTTACGGCGGCGGACTGAATTCGAAAGTGACTTACGCCAATGGCCCGTTCGATGCGATGGCGGAATTCAAGTCCGAGTACCGCTGCATCACCATGGACCTGCGCAACGCCAATGGCGGCCAGTCCGTAGGCCCCTTGGATTTCGATGATCCGTGGAACGCGCACACCGGCGACCAGCTCGGGCTGCTCGATCATCTGGGTGTCGACAAATTTTTTGTGATGGGCTTTTGCATTGGCAACCCGCTGATCTGGAATCTGCTGCAGCGCGCGCCGGGGCGCATATTGGCGGCGGTGTCGGCGCAGCCCAGCGGGGTTGATCCGAAGAACCCCAAATGGTTCTACAACAGTAATATAAAAAACTGGGGCCCGAGTCTCGTCGCCAGCCACCCGGAAATTACCATGGATATGGTCCAAAGATTTCTCGACAAAATGTACGGCAATGTCGACTTCGTGCTCACCGCAACGCGCGATTACGTGCGCACCTGCCAGACGCCACTGCTCGTCATGCCGGATAACACCGACGCGCACCCCTACGCTACCGCGATGGAAATGGTGCGCCTCGCGCCGAATGTGCAGGTAAGCCTCTATCCGTGGAAGGACACGAAGGAGAACGTGGCGCTGGGGGTGCGGCACGCGCGCACGTTTCTTAGGGCGAATCGACCTGAGGCGCTGGCTCGCTAGGACTGTGTAAACGTGTTCGTCAGGACGGGCGGGTACCGCCAGTCCAC
>JAYUAH010000762.1:0-15564 GCA_043741415.1 Betaproteobacteria bacterium | reverse complement strand
GCACCATGTCGACATCCGCCATGGTCTTGAACAATTCACCACACAGATGCGGCGAGCCGCCCACACCCGAGGACGCAAAGTTGATGGCGCCGGGTTTGGCTTTGGCGAGCGCGATCAGTTCTTTGACGTTGGTGGCGGGCACGCTGGTATTGACCACCATGATGTAGGGCACGATGGCCACACGTGCCACCGCCGCGAAATCGCGCGTGGCGTCGTAGCCGATTTTTTTGTAAACGCTGGGCGCAACAGTGAGCGGCCCGGCGATCGCCACCAGCAGCGTGTAACCATCGGGCGGCGCTTTGGCCACGATCTCCGAGCCGGAAGTGCCGCCGGCGCCGGGACGGTTATCCACCACCACTTGCTGGCCGAGCAAGGGCGTGAGGCGCAGCGCAATGCCGCGACCGAGGATGTCGTTGGTGCTGGAGCCGGGGGAGAAGGGGACGATGAGACGGATGGGGCGCGAAGGATAGGCATCAGTTTGGGCCTGTACGCAAACCGTGCCGAACGTGCAGGCTGTTGCGGCCGAACGAATATTGACCACCTGTGCCGATTGAATATTGACCAGGGACTTTTGCTGACCTGACCACGGCCAGCTGTAGATAACTATATCTGTTTTCGGCTTCTGTTAGTCCTTTTTATGAATCTTCAAACCGCTTGCAGCGACGACGAAAGCGGTTTGCGGTGGTCATTGCCTCAGAATGGTTCTGCCGCTGCGATCTTGGTTTGCACCTCTTCGGAGCCTGCCTTTCTGCTTTGTTCCCTGGCTTTAATCTGACTCTTGGCCTGTTTGGTGCTGTGCAGGAATCGATAGGATTGATTTCCCGTTTCAACGATGTGGCAATGGTGAGTCAGCCGATCCAGCAACGCCGTAGTCATCTTCGCGTCGCCAAACACACTCGACCACTCAGCAAACGTCAGATTCGTGGTGATCATGACGCTGGTGTGTTCGTAGAGCTTTGATAACAAATGAAAGAGCAAGGCCCCACCAGCCTGGCTAAACGGCAGATAGCCCAATTCGTCGAGCACCACCAAGTCCAGCCGCGACAGACTGACTGCGATTCGGCCGGCCTTGCCCATGAGTTTCTCGTGTTCCAGCGCGTTGACGAGGTCTACCGTTGAATAAAACCGCACCTTTTTACCGTGCTGCGTCACCCCCGACACACTCAGCGCGGTAGCCAGATGCGTCTTGCCCGTTCCGGGGCCACCGATCAGCACCACGTTTTGTGCAGCTGCGGTGAAGGACAGATCCGAGAGCTTGTGGATCAGCGTCTTATCAACAGGCGATGCCGCAAAGTCAAAGCCCGCCAGATCGCGGTGCAGCGGGAACCGTGCGGACTTCATCTGGTGTGAGATGGAGCGCATCGCGCGATTGGTATCCTCCGCCTCCAGCAGATGTTCGATTAACCATTGCGAGCTGTCGACGCGCGTCGTGACGCCGTTCTCAGTCAGTTCTTCCCACGCGCTTGCCATGCCGTGCAAACGTAACGATTTCAGATTGGTTTTGATATCAGTGTGCATTGTAGATCTCCGTTTCCTGTTGCTGGATGTCGCGTAGCTGGTCGTAGCGCGCGGTGTCGGCCCTTGGGGCTTCTTTAAGTTGCAGATCAGTTTCTGCCAGTGGCGGCGCTGGGGGGCTATTCAGTCGCGCCAGTACGTTCTCGACGTGCTCGATGCTCACCTGACCGCTGGGCGTGACGTCTTCGAGGGCGATGGCCACGGCTACCAGCACTGCCTCAAGCCCTGCGCGTGGCACCACAGCCAATATATCGGCCATCACGCGATCCCCGCCCGGATAGCGCATCAGCGACTGTCGCAGTTGCAGCAATACAGGAGGCATATCCAGAAACGGTGCTCCGTTTCTCAGCGCGCCGGGCTTGCGCTGGATCAGCTCGATATAGTGTTGCCAGTCATACGCCGTCTTGCCCTGGCTCGACAGGCGATCATGACGCGCCACGATCTGATTGCCGGCAGCCACCATCACTTGATTCGGATACAGGCGTGTGCTGACGCGCTGATTGGCCCATTCGCAAGGTACTGAGTAACGATTGCGCGCCACCCTCACCAAGCAGGTGCTACTGACCCGTGAGGGCTTTTCCACATAGCCATCAAAGGGTTCGGGCATCGCCATCAGGTGGTCGCGCTCGATTTCCAGCATCTCCGCTACCGTGAATCCGGTGTGTTCGGGGTGCATCGTTTCCGACCACACGGCCCGGCAACGGTGCGCCAGCCACGTATTCAGTTCGATAAACGAAACGAACCGTTGTCCGCCGGCCTCAATCCAAATCCGCCTGCGGCTGTCCTGCACATTCTTCTCGACAATGCCTTTCTCCCAGCCAGAGGCCACGTTGCAGAAGTCCGCATCGAACAGGTAATGGCTGCACATGGCCGTAAAGCGAGCATTAACCACGCGCTCTTTGCCCTTCTTGACCTTGTCGACAGCGGTCTTCATGTTGTCATAGATGCCGCGCCGAGCCACGCCCCCCAGTGCCGCGAAGGATCGCGTATGCGCATCAAACAGCATTTCGTGGCTTTGCGCCGGGTACGCCACCAGCCAGAACGCGCGACTGGCGCACAGCTTCATATGCGCAACCTGCACCTTGTAAAACAATCCGCCTACCAGCAGGCCTTCCTCACTCCAGTCAAATTGGAAGGCTTCGCCGTTCTCAAAGACAAGCGGCACAAAGGCTTTGGGAGCCTTGCCAGCCTGCTCGCGCCAGGCGCGAATATAGTCGGTAATCGCGCTGTAGCCACCCCGATAACCTTGGGCGGTAATTTGTACAAACAGGGCTCGTGCCGTGCGTCGGTTGTCCTTGTGTCGCAACTGATCGGCCTTGAGCGCCTGCAACAATATCGGCTCAAATGAGGAGCGTTTGCGAAGATCCTTGCCGCGCAGATACTTCGGCGTCAGCGACCCCGGTGCGTGTAGCCATTTCTTGATAGTGTTGCGCGCCAAACCAGTGCGCTTTGCAATCTCGCTGATCGAAATCTTGTCGCGCATTCTCATGCGCCTTACCTTGCCCAACATGTCCATTGTGATCACCTCGGCTCCCTGCTTAAAAAGTAAGCAGGTCGATTGAACACCCTGGTCAATTTTGGTTCGGCACAACCCTCAATTACTGGTCAATTTTCAGTCGGCGGCAACATGCTATCCGGACAAGGCAATCCGTGAGTGCGGCGCGCTGCTGAACTGATCATGAAGGCCGCTACCGCTTGACGTTCCGGCACTCTGGCAGTTTGTGATGTGCGGGCCCGTAGCTTCGCTTTCGAGCGGTGTTACGGGCCCGCTGGTTTTTAGAGTGCTTGCGTACAGCGGCTCCCCATTATTTTTCCCAAAAAATACGGTGCCTCCCAAAATGTTGGGAGATTAATTCGTGACGCAGAGCGCTATCATTCACAAGTCTAGTTATAAATATCATTTAAAATCAAATACTTATAAAATATTTTCGCATGATACCGCGATCTGGCATCACTCTTGCGCATATAAGGGCAGCACCAAAAAAAGAGGAATTGCCGCAATGCTCAAGATCACCAAGACCCATGAAAGCCGCAGCGATGTGAGTCTGCTGCTGGAAGGCAAGGTCGCCGAACAATGGGCCGCGCTATTGGACGGTATTTGCCGGGGTCATATTCGCGACAAGAAAACCGTGCAACTGGATTGCGAACACGTGGATTTCGTCGATGCCAGCGGCATCGACGTGCTGAACAACTTTCCGCGCCGGCAGGTCACGCTGCTGCACGCCCCCAGTTTTATTACCCACCTGCTAAAAAAGGGAGCCCTATCATGAACGCACATGCCATGAGCCCGGCGTCATTCGAGCGCGCCGCCGCGCCCGTATTCACCACCCGCAAGGCGCCGCCCAAAGTGATGGTGTTGGCGTCCGTGCATGATGAGAGTCAGCTCATCGCCATGCTCAGAAAGGGGGACGCACGCGCATTCGACGCGCTGGTGCGGCAAAATCACGGCGCGCTGATTCGCATGGCGATGCGCTATGTATCCGATCGCGATGTGGCGGAAGAAGTGGTGCAGGATACCTGGATCGCGGTGATCGACGGCATCCAGCGCTTCGAGGGCCGCTCGTCGCTCAAGACCTGGATATTTTCGATACTAATCCACAAGGCCAAGGATCGCGGCGTGCGCGAAAGCAAACACATCACGTTTTCCGCGCTCGAATCCGACGGCGACGATCAGGACGAAGGCGTCGACCCCGCGCGATTTCAGGTGTCCGGCGAGCTGGCCGGCCACTGGGCCATGCCGCCGCAGCCGTGGAACGAACAAACGCCCGAGGCGCTGTTGTCGTCCAAACAAGCCATCCAGGCGCTCAGCAACGCACTGGACGCGCTGCCCAAGAGTCTGCGCGACGTGCTGGTGCTCAAGGATGTGGAAGGCTTTGAATCGCAGGAAATTTGCGAACGCCTGCACATCACCGAGACCAATCTGTATGTCAGACTGCACCGCGCCCGCGAGCGCGTGCGCGAGGCGGTGGAAACCGCCTTGAAAGGAAACAGCACACGCGACGTAAGTTCCGGCGGCTTTGCTACACTCATGGGTACAGCCCAAGCCATAGCGAGAAGGACTTGCCCCGTCAACCCAAAATCAGCGGCTATAACTGCCGGCAGGTAGCCGCTCAAGCGACCGGGTTTCTCGATAATCGCCTGCCGGCGGCCGCCAATGTCGCGATCTGGCGGCACCTCGACGGATGCGCGGACTGCCGCACCTATATCCAGCAAATGGCGCTGGTGCGGGATAGCCTGAAAAAAATGCCCGCGCCCAAAATGCCGGATGCCACGCGCAAGAAGTTGCTGCAACGGCTGGCGCGGATGGCGCGCGATTCGGGTGACACGCCGTAAAACCGAAGCGTGTGCCTTTCTTGATTTGTAGAATTTCTGGTGTGTCGTGTCCACGCGGGCACAAAGGACGTGCCCACACTATGCGCGCTGAGGTATTCTGGTCAGGCTACGCGCCGCTTTGGGAGTACTTAATTTCGGGTCCGTTTCGCGCCAGCGATTGTGTCCAAAGGTTTCGTTCAGAAAGGTGATCATCGCTGCGACGCGCGGCAGCCATTGACGCTCCGGCTGATGGATAGCGAATATCCCCAGATTCTCCTGGTAGTGAAAGTCGGCGAGAACTTGCACCAGGCGCCCGTCCCGCAGGGCATCGGCCACGATGTATTCGGCAAGCCGCACTATGCCCATGCCCGATAGCGCGAAGCGATAAACGCAGTCAACGTTGTTGACGCTTGCAATTGACACCATTTCAGTAACGCGCCGTCCGCCCTGCACCTGGAAAGGCCATCGAGAATGGTCTGGTACGCTCGACACGGTCAAGCAACGGTGGGCCCCGAGATCCTCGGGCGTGCGTGGTATCCCGTGACGCTTGAGATAGGCTGGCGACGCGCACACCACGCGTTCAAATTCGAATAGCTTCTGCACGCCCAGAAACGGCGTCACCGGCGCCGCTTGCCAGACCGAGATGTCGATGTTCTCTCTCAACAGATCAACGCTGCGATCTTCGATAAACAGATCGATCTCAACTTCGGGATACTGCTCGAAGAATCCGGGCATCGCAGGCACAATTTGATGCATTGCTATGCCGACGCCCAGATGCATCCGCAAGCGCCCGCGCGGACGTGCGCGCGAGCGCCCAACTTCCATCTCAGCGTCCTCCATCTCGGCCAGTATGCGGCGGCAACGTGCTTTAAAGAGATCCCCTTCGGCGGTTGGGCTGATACGGCGTGTGGTGCGATTGACGAGCTTTACCTTCAGCGTGCGCTCCAGTCGGGAAACGAGCTTGGAGAGTGCCGAGGGTGTGAGCTTCAGTTCGCGCGCGGCGGCAGAGAAGCTGCCAAGCTCAACGGAACGCACAAACGCTTCCATTTCGCCGCGATCACCGATACGCGACATGTGACCTCCCGTCACAAGTGATTTGCCTGTGCCTGGGATTGTATACCTGCGGTGACTGTGTAAAGATTTTAGAGTCATCCATGTACCGCCATGTAAGGAGACCTGTCTTGATATCGCTGCCCCGCATCGCCGCTCTCGTGTTCTTGCCGTTGGCCGCCGTGCAAGCGGCCGAAACCTGGCCCACGCGCACGATCACACTGGTTGCCCCCGCCGCGGCGGGCGGCACTTCCGATCTCTTTGCGCGTGTACTGAACGACGGCCTTGCGCGGGAGTTCGGCCGCGCCGTCGTAGTCGAAAACCGTCCTGGCGCCGGTACCAACGTTGCAAACCAGTTCGTAGCCCAAGCGAAGCCGGATGGCCACACCTTGCTTGTCGGCGCGGCGGCACTGGCGATCATTCCTCATTTGTACAAGAATCTGACCTACGACCCGATTCGCGACCTGCAGGCGGTGCGCCTCATAGGGCGCATGACCAATGTCGTGGTCGTAAACGCCAGCGGCCCAGTGAACTCGTTTCCGGATTTCCTGAAGCTAGTACGGGCGAATCCCGGCCGCTTCAACTACGCGTCACCGGGGCCGGGCACCTCGGTGCATTTGGCGACCGAGCTTTTCAAGTCGATGACGGATACGAATCTTGTCCACGTGCCGTACAAGTCCAGCGCTCTGTCTGCAACGGCCATTCTTGCCGGCGAAGCGCTGGTCGCTTTCGAGAATATTCCAGCGGTGTTAGGGATGGTAAAAGGGGGCAAGTTGCGCGCGCTCGCGGTGACCTCCGCGGTTCGCTCGTCTAGTCTGCTCGATGTTCCCACCGTCGCAGAAGCGGGCGTGAAGGGCTACGCCGTTTCCACGTGGTTTGGCCTGCTCGCTCCTGTGGGAACGCCGTCCGAAACCATCCGCGTACTGGACGAGACCGCGCGCCGCGTTCTCACGACTACGGAGACCAGAGAACGCATCCGTGCCATGGGAGCGGAGCCCGCCGACGAAGGGTCGCAAGCTTTCGCGGCGCTGATCCGTAGCGAGTCGGCCATGTGGGGCGTGGTCATTCGCAAGGCGAATGTGACTATTGAGTGAATCGTCTTTCTATGATGCTACACAGAATGTCTGCCGACCATCTCAATGTGGCGGCCGACCGCCCCGGTCTGACTGACGAGCTAGTTTGCGCCCGCGCAGAGCGAAGCGGCGTCACGAAAGCGGCTTTAGCTCACCCAGAATAGTCGGAATCAGCTCCGCCACCGTGGGACGGCCCTGCATCCAGAATCTCAGTCACTGTGCCGCCAAACCTTGACCGCAGATATGAGCAGAATGGCTGCGAGCAACGGCAGCAGCACAACGCCCGGAATCAGCCCCAGCAGATTTCCGCCGATGAAAGCGCCCATCAGCGAACCGGCAGCCATCACGACGACAAACTGGCGGTTTCGGCCAAGCACCTGAAAGCTACTATCACGGCTGTAGCGCCCAAAGCCCACGAGCATGGTCGGCAAACTGACTGCGAGCGAGATGCTGCCCGCCAATTTTATTTCTATCCCAAAAAGCAAAATCAGAGTCGGTATTAAAAGTTCCCCGCCGGCGACGCCAAGAAATGAGGCGACGACGCCAATGCCAAACCCCGCAACGACGCCGGCTATGGTCAGGGCCGCCCCGCTTAATGCAGGGCTGCCCGCCGTTGCAGTCTCATGTCCAAACAACAGCACTCCGGCTATCAGAACCAGCAAAATCGCCATCACCCGGTAAAGCGTGCCCGCTCGCATACGCGTAGCCCATCCCGCCGCGAACCATGCCCCTGCAATGCTCCCGGCAAGCAGATTGATAATCACCGGCCATTGCGCAGCGACGTCACCTAGCGGGATGGTATTGGCGCGAAACAGTAGTGCCGCCGCGACAACAAGCAGGCTCATCGCCTTGTTGAGAATCACGGCCTCCAACGCGGCAAAGCGAAACCAACCAATCAACAAAGGTAGCCGAAACTCAGCGCCGCCAAGGCCGATCAATCCGCCCAACGCGCCAATGACGGCGCCGCCACTGAATGCTGTTGCGCTGCCACGAGTACAGACGGAAGGCAGCGGGGTTTGCTCAACCGCCTGCAGCACGCCTTCTGCGATGCGTCTTGGCCGCTCGCCCAGCCCGTGTGCGGCCTTGGCATCCCCACGAGGGTCAACTTCGATAATTTTGGACCCTTGGTTAACCATCGCACCATCATGCGTAAGGCCGCGAAGGCAACCTGCAAGCGGTGCATGAATGTTGGTCTCATCAATGCGAGCGACAACTTGGCCTTCAACTACCGCATCCCCGATATTGCAAAGTGTGTTGAATACGCCCGCTGTGGGCGCATAAACATAGCGCTCACGTGCATGCCCCGCGATGCGTTGCGGTTCGCCCGCGAGCGCACGGGTAGAACCTGTCCGAATGACCGTGCCCAGTTCGTCGCCCCATTTTGTTTCAATCGCAATATCGACGTTGTTACCCGCTACGAAATTTGGCCCTAGACCAATAGTGAGCGGCACTAAACCACGCTGCACTTCGGGCTGGTCGCGTTTGCGCATGCGCGCATCGACTAACACTTGCGGCTGGATTTCAGCGACAACCGCTTCCAGCGGTGCATCAATCACCGGGACTGCACGTCGACACCGCAACATGAAAGGCAGGTCGCGCAGGCTGCGAGCGCGCTTGGCGAGCAATCCTTCCAGTGCGGACGTGCCTTGAAAAAGCGCATCGACAAAAGCCATGCCCCGCCGGCTGTGAGACGGTGCAGATGCATCGTGCAGAACCACACGATGCCCCGCCCGGAACAAGACACTGGCAACTGCAGAGCCGACGTCGCCCGCACCTCTAACGAGCACAACCGCCATAGTGCCTCCGGAAATCAGTTTTGCTCAATACATGAAGGAAAGAGCGGTTTATTGATACAGCCGCTACATTTAACAGGCGGCATTTTGTGAAAGTGTATAGACAAAGCTGTCGGCTTGTCTTGGATAAACGGTTTCGGACTGTGGGATAGGATTATTGATCTGCTGGTTGTGGCCGAACCTGAAAATTATAACCTTCCCCCAAGCGCGTAATCTGGCTGCGACCACGAGAAAACACCGAAATTTCTGCGATTAGTCGCTAATTACATCCAACGGCAAGACACGTCAATCCAGCGGCTTCAGCTCGCCCAAGATGGTTGGAATCAGCTCCGCCACCGTGGGATGGATATGCACCGCGCGCTGCAACACGGTATACGGCGCTTTCGCATACATTAAATCGAGTATGCAATGAATCGCCTCGTCGCCGCCCACACCGAGGATTGCCGCACCGAGGATTTCTTTGCTGTCGGCATCGACGGTGATTTTCATGAAACCTTGCGTCTCGCCTTTTTCCACGGCGCGGCCGACACGCGTCATCGGGCGCCGGCCGCTCAACGCGCGGCGCCCGGATTTGCGCACTTCGGTATCGGTCATGCCCACCCGTGCCAGCGGCGGATCGGTGAATAAGCCGTAGGCGGTGAGCCTGTCGTTTACCGAACGCGTGTCGCCATTCAATAAATTGTCGGCGACGATTTCATAATCGTTGTACGAGGTGTGGGTGAACGCGCCGCGTCCGTTGCAATCGCCGATGGCCCAAATGCCGGGCACGTTGCTGCGCAATTGCTCGTCCACAGTGATATAGCCGCGTGCATCGGTCTGCACGCCGGAGGAAGCCAAACCCAGGTCATCGGTATTCGGCACGCGGCCCACGGCCAGCAGCAGGTGCGAGCCTTCGACGACACGTGCGCCGGCAGCGCAATCGAGTTGGATCGCGATGCGCTCACCGCGCTTTTCCACCGTCATGCACTCGGCGCCGGTTTCAATCGCAACACCCTCGTTGTGCAGAATGTCGCGCACGCCCTGCGACACCTCCGGGTCTTCGCGCGCGATGATCCGCGGCGCTTTTTCGATGATGGTGACGCGCGCGCCGAAGCGCCGGTATATCTGGCCGAACTCCAGCCCGATGTAGCTGCCGCCGATAATCAGCAAATGTTCGGGCAGAAAATCCACATCCATGAGGGTCGAGTTGGTGAGATACGGCGCCTGATCAAGACCGGGCATAGCAGGCGCCAGCGCGCGGCCGCCGACATTGACAAAAAATTCTTTCGCCTCGATCACTTCGCCGTTGACACTGACCGAAGTGGGTGACTCGAAGCGAGCGTGTCCCTCGATCACTGTCAGGTTAGCCACGCCCTTCAACCATTTTTCGACGTTGCGGCTCGCGGTGCCGGCGACTTCGTCTTTGCGTGCTTTCACGCGCCGCATGTCGACGCGCACCGGGCTATCGAGCATTACGCCGTAGTCCGCTGCACGGCGCGCGAGATGCGCGGCGTACGCGCTCGCCACCAGTGTCTTGGTCGGCATGCAGCCGGTGTTGACGCAGGTGCCGCCGAAACGCTTGCGTTCGATGATGGCAACCTGGCGTCCCGCGGCGGCGAGCCGCGCCGCGAGCGACGGTCCGGATTGGCCGGTGCCGATGATCACCGCATCAAAACGGCGGTTCATTCCAAAGCCTCATGCACCACCACGCCGTCGATGGCATTCACCGTCTGTTTCCAGCACGCTTGTTCGAGCGTGCGGCGCGTGTCGGTGTAGCCCGCTTGCCAGCGCGTGCGCACGCCCACCGGCGTGAAATCGATATCCTTGGTGTGGTCTTCGCCCTCGACCCTGGGCGCGAGCAGCGGCACCACGTGCATCACCGTGGCGCAGCCGTAGGCCAGCAGTTCGCGCACCTCGGGCGCATTGCGTTGCGCCTGCGGGATGTGCAGCGACAAATCGCGGATGATGTGGCGCAGCCGGTGTATCTGCTGCTGACGCACGATATGGCTTTTGGCGCGGCTCGCGTACTGGATGTCCTTTTGGCGCGCCAGCACCTGCCAAATCGTCTCCGGTTCAGGGCCGTGCGGCTGCCACATATTGGCGGCAAAAATCAGCGAATCGCGGCGCGGCTTGTCGTCGAGCACGGCCTCGATCGGCGTATTCGAATAAATGCCGCCATCCCAGTACGACGCACCGCGGATGCGCACCGCGGGAAACGCCGGCGGCAGCGCGCCCGACGCCATCACGTGTTCGGCCTTGAGTTTTTCTTCGCGGCTGTCGAAATAATGCATCTCGCCGCTGCGCACGTTCACCGCGCCCAGGGTCAGCCGCGTGCGTTTGGCGTTGATGCATTTGAAATCGACCAGATCGCTAAGCGTGTCGCGTAGCGGTGCGGTGGTGTAGAACGCCGCATTTTCGACGCCGAGCGGCGTATGTACGCCCCACGCCGCCTGTGGATTTGGCGCGAAGAACCCGTCGATGCCTTTGGTGTAAGTGCCGATATTCGCGAATGCACTACCCAGTGCCGGCCACAAGCCCGCAAAATCTCCGGGCTTGTGGCTTTGCACCATGTTCCAAAAGCGCGTCAGTTGCTCCAGCCGCTTGCCCGGCTCGTTGCCGGCGATGATGGCGCCGTTGATCGCGCCGATCGAGGTGCCGATCACCCAATCCGGCTCCACGCCGGCCTCGTGCAGCGCCTGATACACGCCGACTTGATAGGCGCCCAGCGCGCCGCCGCCTTGCAGCACCAGCACGACTTGCCCGGTGTAATCAAAGCTGCCGGGCGACTGGCGAGCCGGGGTGGTGGTTTGCAGATTGCGGTCGCTTACCGTGTTCATGGGGTAGTCCTCCTCGTACGCCGCGCGTGTGGATCGCCATACGATGTTGTCGCGCTGCGATGTTGCTCCGTTATCAGTCGGTCTTGCAAGCCGTACCTGACACTATTGTCCCCTTACACTTGAAGTAATGGATTCGACCACGCCGGTGGCGGTTTTGAATACCTCCGCGCGGTCGGTAATGCCGTGGCGGCGCGCGATCCACGTGAAATCGGTGTACGTAGCCCACACTTCGCCCTTTTCGTTTTGATACACCAGAAGGCGTACCGGCCAGTCCAGCCCGGCTTCGGGTTTCGAGGTCATGAATTGCACGCCCAGCGGCGGATTGCCGAAGGTCAACAGCGTCGACGGGTGCAGCTTGACGCCGGCGTTGGCCGCCAGTTTCGACTGATCGACTTCGGAGAAAAACATAATGCCTTTTCCGGCAATGTCCTTTTTGATACGGCTGACGGTTTCGTCCATGCCGTAAGCGCTTTTGACTCTGATCAGGCCGTCGGCGCCGACGGTTTGCGCCACGGCGCAAGTAGATGAAATCAAAGCGAGACCCAAAACCACGGCTGAACTTATTTTGCTGATGCGAGTAAACATGGCTTTCTCCTTGAGGTTGCGGCTCACGCAATAGCACGCAAGCATCGATAAAAATTATTGTTGCTGTGCCGCGCGCTGCCATGGCCAGCGCCCATCCAGTTCCAGCGCGAGACTCCAGCTTAAAAAGGTTCGAATCACGACTATCATCGCCAGCACCATCACACTGTCCATGGTCGGTGTGAACGCCACCGTGCGCACAATGTCCGCGGCTACCAGCACTTCGAGTCCCAGCAATATAGCGCGGCCGAGATCGTGGCGATAGCGCCGGTAGCGTGTCTCGCCCGCCGCCGCGGGTGTGACGGCGTACCGCACACTGGCGAAAATGAGCCCGCCGATGATGAGTGCCACGCCGGCGACTTCGGCGCCGTTGCCGGCGAGTTCGACGAAATCCTTGATCGGCATGGCAGGCGCTCGCTCGCTCGTCATGCCCCGCGCGCCGGCGCGATGGTGAGGCGGCACGCGAGCACCCCGGCAGCCAGCAAAGCCGCGCCGATACCGGCTACACACGTGGCCCAACCGAAGCGCACGAAGAGTTGACCCAGCACCACGCTGCCGACGATGCCGCCGAAAAAGTAGCACGCCAGATAAATGCCGCTTGCCGAGCCGCGATCGGTGGCGGCTGCCCGTCCGACAAAGCCGGTTGCGGTCGCCTGCGCGAAAAAAGTGCCCGCGCCGATCAGCGCGAGGCCGGCCAATACCGCGGGAAGCTGCGGCAGCAATATCAGCGGCAATCCCGCGCCCGCCACACCCAACGCGCACCACAGCGTTGGCCGTGTGCCGAGGCGTGCCACCGCGGCGCCCGCCAGCGGCGTCGTGAATATCGCCGGTAAAAACACAAAGTAAACAAAGCCCAGCGCCATACGGCTCAATTGAAGCGGCTCGACCACCAGCACGAAATTCACATAGGTAAAAGTACCGATGAACGCGAACAGAATGAGGAACCCGATGATAAACGTCGCGCGCAGCGCGGGGTTGCGCAAATGCATGAGCCACGCTTCGAACGGTGAGGCCATGGGGGCCGTCATTTGTTTCATCGGTTCGGTGCGGGCCAGCGTGTAATACACCAGCACTGCGCCCGCGAGATTAAGCGCCGCAAAAAAATAAAAGTTGCCGGCGAGCCCCAGGTGATCCGCCAGCGCCGCCGATATCAGGCGTCCGAACAGATTGCTGGCGACGTTGCCGGTGATATACGCGGCGAATGCGCCGGCGGTGTCCTCGGCACTGCAATGCTCGGCCAGGTAAGACAGCGTTAGCGCAAAGGCGGTGGACATGCACAGCCCCTGTGCGATGCGCAGCAGCGTGAACGTGGTGAGATCGGGTGCGACTGCCAGCAGTGCGGTGGGCACAGACAGTAGCGTGAGACTGATCAATATGCCGCGCCGCCGGTCGATGCGGCGGCTGAAAAACGCCACCGCCAGTCCGGCGATCGCCATGCCGATGGTGCTGGCGTTGACCGCAAAGCCGATCGCGGCAGGGCTCACGTCATACGCTTTCGCCAGCGACGGCAATATCGCCTGCGTGGCGAAGAGGTCCACTACCGTCAGAAAAGCCGTCAGGCCGATGACGAAAGAACGCAGCAGGGCCGACGCCGCGCCGTGCGGCACGGCAGGTACGCTGGTGGTGCTCATGGTAAAACTCCGTCGGTAAAGTGCAGCGCCGGCAGCGGCTCGACAGCGCGCCGCCGGCGTCTCAGTGCAAGTCCGCAAACGCGGGCCTTACATCATATGCGCGTCTTCGGCCTTCATTTCGTTCGGGAACAGATCGACCGAGATCAGCACCGCCGGTGTTTTGCCGGGATTGGTCCACCAGTGCGACGTGCCTTTTTTCTCGGGCGCGACGTCGCCGGCTTTGTGCGTGATGGGCACCGCGCAACTGCTCGAGTATTCGATCACTTCACCGGACACGACGTAAATCATCGCCGGCCGTTCATTATGGCTGTGCCACGGCACAATGCCGCCGGGTTTCATGTCAAGCTGGCGCAGGCGGAACAAGCGGCCTTTCAACGCCAGCGGTTCTTTCGACAGATCGGTGGTCGCGCGCACCACATCCGTTACATCTTTCCCCGTGGTGGGGCCGGGCTTCTGGCCCTGACCGTCGGCCACGACTTTGTCGGCGGGGCATTGGCCGGCGACTGCGCCGGTTGCGGTGATCGAGAAAGCGCCGGCGAGCGCTACGGCAAGTGCAATGCGCGGCCAGCGTGGTTGATACTGTTGGCTATGCGTCGTCATGATGAAGTCTCCTGGTCGTTGGTCTGATGGTGCGTGTGATCGTGCGCCGCAGCCATTACACCCATCGCTGCAACGTGCGGGTTCGTCGCACCGCTTGCGCATTGCTTACATCCATCACCGCTGTAAGCTTGGCGCCGCCCACGCGACTACCCGGCATGCAGATCAACGTACAAAAGGAAACTCATCATGCTCAAGGGCAAAACGGCACTGGTCACCGGCTCGACCAGCGGTATCGGTCTGGGCATCGCGCAGGCGTTGGCTCAAAGCGGCGCCAACCTGGTCATCAACGGTTTTGGCGATGTGATGGACATCGAACGCCTGCGCGCGCGGCTCGCCTCCGATCATGGCGTGCAAGTGGTCTATAGCCCGGCGGACATGAGCAAGGCCGGCAGCATCCAGACCATGATGGCCCTCGCGCACACCGCGCTGGGCGGTGTGGATATTCTCGTCAACAACGCCGGCATACAGTATGTCGCGCCGGTCGACGAATTTCCACCTGAGAAATGGGACGCGATCATCGCCATCAATCTCAGCGCGGCGTTTCACACCACGCGTTTGGCGCTCCCGCACATGAAACTGAAGGGCTGGGGCCGCATTATCAACATTGCCTCGGCGCATGCGCTGGTGGCCTCGCCATTCAAATCGGCGTATGTCGCCGCCAAGCACGGCATCGCGGGGCTTACCAAAACCGTCGCGCTGGAAGTCGCCGAACAGGGCATCACAGTCAACGCCGTGTGTCCCGGCTATGTGCTAACGCCGTTGGTGGAAAAACAGATACCGGATACCGCGAGAGCGCGCGGCATTACCGAAGATGAAGTGCGGCGCGACGTGCTGCTCGCCTCGCAACCCACCAAAAAATTCGTCACCGTCGAAGAAATCGCCGGGCTGAGCACATTTTTGTGTTCCGCGGCGGCCGCCTCAATAACCGGCGCCGTACTGCCGATAGAGGGTGGGTGGACTGCGCACTAAAGCGTTGCACGTTGTCCGCGGCAAGCTCATCACAACAACTTTTTGCTTCGAGTGGGGGAGATCATGCAATGGGCAGAGCGCTTTGCCACGCAAGAATCGCAATACCGGCGCTATGTGTCCTATGTGTCGGGTGTCAGGTCTTGCCTTTTGCCCAACTGCGTGTAGACTAATCCGCCATGACCCGCCCGCTAAGACTAGAATTCGAAGGCGCGCTTTATCACGT
>JAYUAH010000761.1:0-2969 GCA_043741415.1 Betaproteobacteria bacterium | reverse complement strand
AACTCCGCTGCAAAAGTACACAGCGCCGCGTGGGGCAGGCCACAGGCAACGAGGCCGTCCGCGGTCAACGCGAGGTTGACGGCCGCGGTGGGTTTGAGCGGCTTGCCGTTGTTGTCGATCGGCCACGCCTGGGCCGTGGTCATCAACGGCGCTACGCGCGCCAGCCATTGCCGCCCGCAGCGGGCGTTGCGCACGTGCACGAACAGATAGGCCGAGTAGCGCAGATGCCCGTAGCCGCTGGCGATGAAGCCCTGGATGTCATCGAGGGTTGCGGCGGATAGCGGTGTCGGTGTGGCCACGGTTCAACGTCCGTTAGCGCGACACGCGGCAAGTGCCGTGTCGTTAAGTACATTCAGCACGGATGCTTCGGGGTAGGCGCTGAAGAACACGTCCGCTGGCACCTGATGGTTGCGCAGGAAGCGCTTGAACGCCGGCAGATCGCGGGCGCCCTCGGGTGGATAGCCGCGTGACGTTTCCCAAATAGCATCAAGCCCGGTCAAGATCATTTCGGCAAACTCGTCGATGTAGCTTTCCCATGACCCATCGTAGTCGCTGACCAGCATCAGTCGGCGGCCGCCGTCGATGAGTATCCAGCGCACGAAGTGTATGGTACTGATGCCGATGAGTGACCCCGGCGGCGCCAGGCGCGTGGCGAACGCATCGATCGCGGCCATCACCGCACGCACGCGGTCGACTGCGGCTGGATCCACCACTGTGACCAACGTTAACTGGTTCTGCGACACCACATCTTCGCGGAATGCCGGCGGCAACGCTGAGATGGACGCAGGGATTTCGTCGCCCGCGGCCTGCGGCGCGGGTGCGGCGCAGTTGTCGAGCGTCACGCTGCTAAAGTTTGAACTCAGCGGCGCCAGTCGATTGCAGGTTAGTGTATTGAAAAGCCGGAACACGAGATAGCGATCGAGGCTGGCGGTAATCTTTCGGGTGGCCTGAAACACGTTGCTGAAACCGCAGCGCAGGATGGCGCGCGCGCCATCCAACGGCAGCGGCAGTGCGCGCACAATCCGGCGCAGCACTTCCCCTATGCCCAGATGGGGCACCGGCACCCCCAGCGCAACCCCGTCGTGCTGCGCCTGTGCGTTGCGCCGCGCCGTGATTGAAGCGTGAATGGACGCCACGGTTTCGTTGCGAAAGGCGATGTAGAACGCCAGCGGTGGCTGCAGGCGCTGCCTGATGAAGGTGGAGAAACCGTCTGCGCCGGTATAACCTTCGCAGCGTCCCCACAGCGCGTCCATATTGGTGGTGATGGAGACCAACTCGGCGAGATGGCTGTCGAGATCGCCATCGTAGACGGCCGCGTAGAGGAGCCGGGTGCATCCAGGCCCACGGTCGGGATCGTTGAAGATCGCGAAGCGCGCGAAATGAATGGCGCTACTGCGGGTGAAATCCACATGCGGCCGCGGCAGTGCGCTCGACAGGCGCCGGCCTTTGATGTCATCGCCGATGGCGCGAAGCACGCTGCGCAGCGACACGTCCGCACCCGGCTGCAGAGCGGCCAACACGGTCACACACTGAGGCGTAGTGGAAATTTAAGACACCTTGGTCACAGAGGGGAAATGTATCTCGCCGCCAGCGCAGCAGTCAACCGTGCGGTATTGGCATAGCGTGAATTCCGATTTTGGTTTTACGGCGTATTATGGCCATGGCAGCACTGTCGCTGCTATCCGGGTCATTTGTTTATGAGAGGGATTACGTCGATGAAAGCAATCTGGAACGGCGCAATAATTGCCGAGTCAAGTGATACGATCGTGGTTGAGGGTAACCATTACTTTCCCGCCGATGCTGTCGTGCGTACGGCTCTGGTCGACAGCGACCACACGTCCATTTGCCACTGGAAGGGTACTGCGAACTACTACTCGATTAGTGTTGGCGGTGAATTGAACAAGGATGCAGCTTGGTACTATGCTGATCCCACGCAAGCGGCGAGCCCGATCAAAGGGCGCATCGCGTTTTGGCGCGGCGTAGAGGTCGTCGAGTAATCAAGTCTACGCCGACCCGCACGCTTGCCTGAATACGTAAGTATTTGATTTTAAACGATATTTTAAATACCTTGGGACTGCATCATCATGGCATCGGCAGCGGATGAAGTGGCGCGCGCGCAGGCGCTGCACAGGCACGACGTTCAACTGGCCGCCATCGTGCGTTCGGTCAAGCAGGCGGTGATCAGTGTCGATGAGACGCAAACCATCGTCCTGTTCAATCCGGAAGCCGAAGCGATATTCCGCTGCACCGCGGCGCAGGCGCTGGGCGGGCCGCTGGAGCGGTTTATACCGGTCAGTGCGCGCGCGGCGCACCGCGCCCATGTCGCCAACTACGATGGCCGTTCGGCACAGGCCGCACGCAGCATGGGCGGGGAGCGCATCCTCACCGGGCTGCGCGCGGATGGCGAAGCATTTCCGATTGATGCCTCCATCTCCTGCACCGAGGATGCGGGCCGTAAATGGTATACGGTGATTCTGCGCGACGTCACCGAGCGCGTGCGCACGCAGCAGGAACTGCTGCGTTATGCCGACATCGTGGAATCGTCGAGTGACGCGATTCTCAGCCGTACGCTACAGGGGAAAATCCTCACCTGGAACGGCGCGGCCGCGCACATCTTCGGCTACACGCGTGACGAGGCATTGCACATGGCGATTGACGATTTATATTCGCCGAATACGCCGCCCACACACCGCGAACTCACGCAGCTTGCCATCCGCGGGCAACCGGTGGTGAACGTCGAAACCATCCGCCGCCGCAAGGACGGTTCTGATGTGAACGTCGCGATCACCATTTCGCTGATGCGCGACCGCGACGGACAGGTCATCGGCTCATCGGCGATTTTTCGCGATATCACGCGGCGCGTGCACATGGAGCGCGAGTTGCGCGAGTCGCTGCGCCAGCAAAAACAGGCGGAAGTGGCGCTGCGCGAGTCACGCGACAGCCTGCGTGAATTGTCGGCGGCGCTGCAA
>JAYUAH010000760.1:0-2972 GCA_043741415.1 Betaproteobacteria bacterium | reverse complement strand
CGGTGAGCGGGCTCACGCTGAGCGCGCTGGCATTGCGTTCGTTGACGTTGAGTTCGTCAATGCGCTGTTTGAGTATAGAGGACATTTGCACCTCCTATTGCTCGAACCGGCAATGTATTCCCCTGCACGCGAACGGTCAATCGCAAACACAGGATATGCAGTATCCGTATCGACGCGTGGCGCAGCGTATGGGTAGCGCTGGTTTGTTTCCGCTAGCCACTGCAGCGGTGGGCGCCAGCGCGTTCAGTCGACACGCGCCCCCGACGCTTTCACCACCTTGCCCCACTTGGCGACTTCGGCACGGATGTAGGCGGCCGCATCCTGCGGCGTGCCGTTTAGCAGCGCCGCGCCTTGCGCAAGAAATTTTTCGCGTATCTCCGGTAATTGCAGGGTGCGATGGACGGCGTCGTGCACGCGCGTGACGACTTCTTTGGCGGTGCCGGTGGGGGCCATCAGTGCATACCAGGTTGCGGATTCGAATCCCGGATAGGTTTCAGCGACGGTGGGCAAGTGGGGTGTGGTGGCGCTGCGCTTCGCCGTGGTTATGGCCAACGCGCGCAGCCGGCCGGATTGAATCTGCGGCGCAACGCTCAGCAGATTCGCAAACATGAACGAGACATTACCGGATATGAGATCGGTCAGGGCTGCGGGTGTGCCTTTGTACGGCACATGCAGCAGCGGGATGCCGGTGGCCATGCGCAGCATCTCGGCGGTGAGGTGGGGCGTGCTGCCACTGCCGGTGGAAGCGTAGCTCAAATCCCCTTGAAGGGTTTTCGCAACCGCCACAAATTCTTTCAGGGTTTTTGCCGGTAGCGATGGGTGTACCACCAGTATCGTTGCCACGCTCGCCACGAGGGCGATCGCCTGGAAATCTTTCAGCAGATCGTAGGAGAGCTTCGAATAAAGTGATTGACTGATTGCGGCAGGCGCGCCGCCGGCGAACAGCGTGTAACCATCGGCCGGTGCGCGCGCGCCGAGTTCCGCGGCGATGTTGCCACCGGCGCCGGCGCGGTTATCGATGATGATGGTTTGTCCCAACACGTCGCTCATTTTGGGCGCTATCAAGCGCATGGCGATGTCGATGCCCGCGCCGGGTGGAAATCCGACCAGGATGCGTACCGGTTTTACGGGATACGATTGTGCCTGGGTCGTGGCGCAAACGCCGGCCGCCGCCAGCACGGCAATCACTTTGATACGACGGTGTACACACACGATGGCGGCCTCCACAGGTCTGCTAATATTACCTTGATCGGTAGCACGCTACGGATCTGCAACGCGCAAGGACAAGTCATATGCTTAACATCGAACCGACCGATGCCATACTGGGCGCCACGGTGACCGGCGTGGATATTTCGCGCGCGCTGTCTGAAGCAGACCTTGCCGGCTTGCTGAGCGCGCTCGGTCACCACGGCGTGCTGTGTTTTCCCAAGCAGTTGATCGACGCCGCGGCATTGAAGGCGTTTTCCGCCCGCTTCGGCGCGCTGCAGATTATTTCGAGAAAAGTCGAGCCGGGTTTGCCAGAGGTATCGATACTCTCCAACGTGGTCGAAAACGGCGTTGCCATCGGCACGCCCGACGCCGGACAGGATTGGCACACCGACATGACCTACAACCGCGTCCCCGGCTTCGTCAACGTGCTGGTGGCCCACAAAGTGTCTATGCGCGATGGTAAGCCCTTGGGCGGCACGGCATTCACCAACACGCAAGCAGCCTACGACGAATTGCCCGCTGACATCAAATCAAAACTGGCCAACGCCACCGCGCTGCACGACTGGGCTCATTTTCAGCAGATCATGCTGAGCAAAGGCAGCGCACGTCCGCCGCCGTCGGCGGAGCAACGGCAAAAACGCCCACCGGTAGCGCACCCGGTGTTTCTCACGCACCCCATCAGCGGCCACAAGGTGATTTATGTGAACCCCGGCTTTACCGTGAACATCGAAGGCATGGATGAGGCTGATAGCCGCGACACGCTCGACTACCTGTTCGCGCACGTGCTGCTGCCGAAGTATCGCTACACCCACCACTGGACGGTGGGCGATGTGCTGGTGTGGGATCACCTGGGCACCTGGCACTGCGCGTTGGCCGACTACACGGCACAAGAATACCGCTTGATGAAGCGCTGCCAGGTGATGGCCGACAAAGTGTTTGACCCGGCGGTTTTAAAAAACATGCTGGGCGCGCACGCGTTAGTTTGACGCAGGCAGATTGTTTATTTTGATCTTGGCATTACGGCGCCACCGCTTCGATCGCGCGTTCCACCGGCAGGTGCACGTGGAAGAATGCCGCGACGGGTGCGTACCCAGCCGCGGTTTGGCGCGCGGCCTGCTCGATGTAAAGCATCTCGATCGCGCCGCCGGCCTTGCGGTAGTTCGCGGCGAAGCGTTCCGGCTCGTTCAGCGGCACCGGCGATTCGGGGTCGCGGTAGTCGTGCACTTGATCAGGGCGGCCTTGCAGCCACAGCGCGGGCGGCATGGCCGCCTTTTCGCCGCGCTCCAACATGAGCAAGGGATTGCCATCGCTCATGTTGGCGTCGTCTTTCCAGAACGACGTCTGGCGTTCGGGGATATCGCCCACCCACGCCTCGCCGGCTGCGCGTCCGCGCAGGGCGTTGCGATAGCGCGATAACGGATTGATCACCGGCCACGACATCGCGACGCAGCGCACTGTGGCGTCGACGGTCGGTGAGCCGGCAGGTAACGGGATGGCGGCGTAACGCGGATCGTTCGGCCGCATCGCCGCCAGCATCGCGAGGTGGCCGCCACTCGATTGGCCCGAGATGCCGATCAGATCAGCGCGCGTCTGATACTGCGCGGCGCGGGCCTTGAGCCAACGGATCCCGTAGTTGATATCCACCAGCGCGCTCGGGTAACCGTGGTTGCCATCGCGAAAGTCGAGTGCTACGACCAGCAGGCCGGATTGCGCCAGCGCCTCGTCGCGTCCTTTGCATTCTTCCAGGCTGCCCTTGCCCCAGG
>JAYUAH010000759.1:0-2975 GCA_043741415.1 Betaproteobacteria bacterium | reverse complement strand
GCGCGCGTGCGCGAGGTGTTAGTGAGTCTTGATCTGGCGGACAAAGCCGATGCGCATCCGCATGAACTGTCGCACGGACAGGCGCAGCGCGTGGCGGTGGCGCGCGCGGTAGTGAATAAGCCCAAGCTGTTGCTCGCCGATGAGCCGACGTCAAATCTCGATGACACGCGCTGCATGCAGGTGCTGGATTTGTTGCTGACGCAGGCGAAAGCGTGCAATGCCACGCTGGTGATTGCCACGCACGATCAGCGGATTAAGTCGCGGGTGGCGAATCATTACGAACTGACGGTAGCCCAATGAACCTCGCCACCATCAGCGTCGCCTATCTCAAAGCGCGCAGCCTCAACACGCTGTTGAATATTCTGCTGCTGGCGCTCGGCGTGGCCACCATCGTGCTGTTGCTGCTCGCCACCACGCAGCTCGATCAACGCATGCGGCGCGACGCGCAGGGGATTGACCTTGTGGTCGGCGCCAAGGGCAGTCCGCTGCAGGTGATTTTGTCGAGCATTTATCATCTCGATGTGCCGACGGGCAACATTCCGTACAAACAGGCAAATGAATTATCCAAGCATCGGCTGGTGAAAAAAGCGATTCCGCTGGCGCTGGGCGACACGTTCAAGGGCGCGCGCATCGTCGGCACCACGCCGGATTACCTGGCACTTTACGGCGCCAAGTTCGCATCGGGCAAGGTGTGGCAAAAGCCGCTGGAGGCGGTGATTGGCGCTGACGTCGCGGCAAGCAGTGGGCTCACGCTGGGCGCGAAGTTTCAGGGTTCGCACGGGCTGGGTGATGCGGGTGATGCGCACGAAGCTCATCCGTATGTGGTGGTGGGCATACTGGAGCGCAGCGGTTCGGTGCTCGACCGGCTGGTGATTTGCAGCGTGGAAGGCGTGTGGGCGATGCACGCCGATCATCACGACATCAAGGACATCGACGATATCGCCAATCAACTGAAAGAAGAAGATAAAGAATACACCGCGCTGCTGATTCAATATGCCTCGCCCATTGCGGCGGCGATGCTGCCGCGCTTCATTAACACGAATTCCTCGATGCAGGCGGCCTCGCCCGCGTTCGAAACAGCGCGCTTGTTCAGCATCATCGGCGTGGGCGTGGATGTGCTGCGCGGCTTTGCGCTGGTGCTGGTGTTCAGCGCGGGGCTATCGGTGTTCATCGCGCTCTACAACGCGCTGAACGAACGGCGCTACGATCTGGCGGTGATGCGCACACTCGGCGCGCGACCGCTGACGTTAATGTTGCTGTTATTGTTTGAAGGCCTGTTGCTCGCGTTGATCGGCGGCGTGCTGGGCATCGCGCTTGGGCACGTGCTGGCGCAGTTTTTAGGCCACGCGTTGAAAGCCGCGCAGCAGGTGTCGATTACCGGCTGGACCTGGGTGCCTGCAGAGTGGTGGGTGTTGGCACTCGCCGCAGGCGTGGGTGTGATCGCCGCACTGATACCGGCGTGGCGCGCGTATCGCACCGATATTGCAGGCACCTTGGCGCGCGGTTAGCACCGCACAGTCTACATAAAAATTTGTTTAAAATCAAATACTTACGTATTTTCACGTGGGCGGTAGTATGATCAACGGCTACGAAGTTTACACACGGAGGACGCCATGAAATTCCTGCCAGCAGTTATTGCGTTGTTGATCGGCACTTGCTCGGTCGCATGGGCACAGCAAAAAGGTCCGGCGGTCGATGCGCCCGTGCCGCCATCGCAATGGAATGACAAGCCCTTGCCCGAGATGAAGGGCGTGGTGTCGTGGAAGACACTCGGCGAAGTGAAACCCGTCAAGCAAAAAGACAAGTTCGTGCCTGAGTTCGCCAAGACCGTGAGCGCACTCGACAAAAAAGAAGTGAAGATTCAGGGCTTCATGATGCCGCTCGACATGGGCGAGAAGCAGCAGCGCTTCATACTCTCAGCACTGCCGCCGTCGTGCTCGTTCTGTTTGCCCGGCGGGCCGGAGCAAATGGTTGAAGTGCAGGCCAAGTCGCCGGTGAAATACGGCTTCGAGCCGATATTGCTCACCGGCAAACTCGCGGTGCTGAAAGATGATCCGATGGGGCTGTACTATCGGCTCACTGACGCTGTGGTTACGGTCGGCAAGTAAATCCCACCCTCCTGACGCCTTGGTAATACCCCAGTAACGTTGATGTCACGCCGGTTTTTCCATTCGCTATGTGTGTTCCTGCTGCTGATTGCGCAGCAGGGCGCGTTGGTACACGCGACATGGCACGCCAGCAGCAATGCGCACGCGCTTGGGCTCTATAACACAACGCAGCCTGGCCAAGCCGATCAACACTCGCCCGATAAGCAAAATAGTCAAGGTAGCCTGTGTGCATTCGACCTTGCCTTTGGGCAAACGCTGGGCGGCGTGCATGGATCAAGCGCGCCACAAGTTGCGGTAGCGCATGCGCCAGAACGTTGCGTCCAACCGTATATTCCTCGTACCAGTTCTGAATCTGTTCCCGCGCTCTCGCGCGGCCCGCCTCCCCTACTCTGATTGCCACGCCGGCGCTGACGTTAAGTGCTGGATGTCGCTTTTGTTTGCGTGACACGCTGTGTATTGCGTTATCGCGCATCCTTCCAATCAGAGGAGAAGTAAATGTTCAAAAAAACCGCTATCGCGGTTGCTGCGGCCATGGCACAAATGGCTGCAACAGCACACGCACAAGTTAAACCCGCGCCAAACGCAACCGAACTACCGCCTGTGGTGGTTACCGGCAATCCGCTAGGCAGTGAATTATTCGATTTGGTGCAACCCATCTCGGTACTCGGCGGTCAGGAATTGTTTCAATTACGCCGCTCCACGCTGGGCGAAACGCTCAGTGGTTTGCCCGGCGTCAGCTCCACCGGCTTCGGCCCCAACGCCAGCCGCCCGGTGATACGCGGACTGGATAGCGATCGCATTCGCATCCTGCAGAACGGCACCGGTGTGCAGGACGCGTCGTCGCTGAGTTTCGATCATGCAGTCGCG
>JAYUAH010000758.1:0-7007 GCA_043741415.1 Betaproteobacteria bacterium | reverse complement strand
CACGCGCAATGACCCGTTGCGCGAACACTATCAGGATCGCTTCAAGCACTTGCTGGTGGACGAGTTTCAGGATACCAACCGCTTGCAGTACCAATGGTTAAAGCTCCTCTCCAGCAAGGAAAGTTGCATGTTCGCAGTGGGCGACGACGATCAAAGCATCTACGGTTTTCGCGGCGCCACGACTGAAAATATGCGTCACTTCGAGCGTGATTTTCATGTTGAAAAGGTCATTAAACTCGAACAGAATTATCGTTCGCACGGCAATATCCTCGATGCGGCGAACGCGCTGATCGGGCACAACCAGCGCCGACTCGGCAAAAACCTGTGGACTTCCGAAGGCAAAGGCGAGCCGCTGCGCGTGTATGAAGCCGCGACCGATCTCGAAGAGGCGGCCTTCATCGTCGAGGAAGTGAAGGCCCTGCGTAACGAAGGTGTGGGGCTGGGTGATATGGCGCTGTTGTACCGTTCGAACGCGCAGTCGCGGGTGCTGGAACACGCGTTGTTCAACGCCTCGGTGTCGTACCGTGTGTATGGTGGGTTGCGCTTTTTCGAGCGCCAGGAAATCAAGCACGCACTGGCGTACTTGCGTCTAATCTCGCAGTCGGATGACGACGGTGCGCTGTTGCGGGTGATCAACTTCCCGACACGGGGCATCGGCGCGCGCAGTCTCGAACTGATGCAGACGGTGGCGCGCGAGCGCGGCATTAGTGTGTGGGCCGCGGCCTGCGCCAACACGCGGTCGGGCAAGGCGGCGTCCAGCATCGGCGCCTTTGTCGCACTGATCGAAAAAATGCGCGCGGCTACGCAGGGTTTGCCGCTGCCGGAAATCATCGAGCATGTGATCGAGCACAGCGGCCTCGCCGCGCATTACAAGAATGAAAAGGAAGGCGCGGACCGGCTGGAAAACCTGGCCGAATTGGTCAATGCTGCGGCCGCTTTCGTCAGCGAAAACGACGTGTGGGTGATCGGCGATGTTCCCGAGGTGCAGGCCGATACGCCGGTCGCGATGCAAACGACGGCCGAGTACGCTGCCCCGCCTAACGTGGACGCGGCGCTGACCTCGTTTCTGACCCATGCCGCACTGGAAGCGGGCGACCATCAAGCCGAAGCCGGTGCGGATGCCTTGCAGTTAATGACGGTGCACTCGGCCAAAGGTTTGGAGTTTCACGCGGTATTCATCACCGGCATGGAAGAAGGCCTGTTTCCGCATGAAAACAGTATCACGGAGCAGGATGGCCTCGAAGAAGAACGCCGCTTGATGTACGTGGCATTGACGCGTGCGCGCCGGCGGCTTTATCTGTCGTTGGCGCAAAGCCGCATGCTGCACGGACAAACGCGTTTCAATGTGGCATCGCGTTTTTTTCATGAAATACCCGAGGCGCTGCTGCGGCGTATCAATGCGCGGCCGCGCTATCAAGAAACCAGCGCACACAGCACAGTATCTACCACGCCGTACGCTTCACCCTTTGCGCTTAGTGGATTGATGGGATCAACGGGATCAATGCCCTGGCGCATCGGTCAGAGCGTGAGTCATGCCAAGTTCGGCACCGGCGTGATTGTCAGTGCGGAAGGACGCGGCGCCGAGGCACGCGTGCAGGTCAATTTTCGCAGCGACGGCCTGAAGTGGCTGATGCTCGATTACGCCAAACTGACGGCTGTTTGAACTCAATCGAAGAAAACTAAAAATATCAATAAAATCAAATATTTACATTATATCTGGTCACGTAATAACGGCTCAGCGGAAGTCGTATCAGCGGCCGGAAAAATATCCTTGTAGCTCGCGTAGATCGACGGAATGGCCACCGGCGCAAGCAACCACATGCCCAGATCGAGAATGCGCGTGGCCAGACTGACCGGCGTGACCAACATCAGTGCCGCTAAAAATATCGCACCATAGACCAGAAACGGCAGCATGTTTTGCAGGCAGGCCTTGAGGCTGACCCGCATGGCCTGCGAGATTTTCATGTCGTGCAAATACACCAGCAACGGGCTGAACCAGAACGCCATAATCAAGGGTAGGGAGAGCAGCCAACCCACCAGCACGGCCACGGTGGCGGTTGTCATCGCTTCGCGCATGGCGAGTACGTTTTCCGGCGTCGGTTTTTGCTCTGCGGTAAATTTGAGCACCTGCATCAGCGAGTCGCCGCCGAGCAGAACAATCACCAAAATAACCAGCAGATTACCGGCCAGATAGATCGCGCCCAGCGTCGCCAGCACCATCGTGTTGCGGGTGAATCCGCTCAACAGATAGGCGGGCTTCAGTTCTTGCTGCAGATCCAGCGCACGGCAGCCCTCCATCAGGCCCACCAGAATGATAGGCATCAGCAGTACCGCCACGATCCCGATATACGGAATCAGCAAAATGAGCTTGAATGCGATGAACAGGCCCAGCGTGATCAACACCCACATCAGCGGGCTTTTTTGAAACAGCGCAAAACCTTCGGCGATCCATCGCCAGCCTCTTGCGGCTGCAACTGAACGAACTTGCATCATGTACTTTCCGGAGTGACGCCCACAGGGGTCATGCACCGCCCATTATAGGCGTGTTATTGGCACGTTATGATGACGTTAAAGCGGGAGTTGCGGCAGTCCTTGTTCGTTGGCGACGTGCGATTGCAACAAGCGCTGAAAGTGCCGCGGATCCTTGGCGTGGGTTAGTTCGCCCGGGCGCGGCAAATGAAAGTCGTAGAGCCGCGACACCCAGAATCGCAGGGCGCCCAGTTGCAGCATGGTGGTCCACAGGCCGTGTTCGGCGGCGGTGAACGGGCGTACGGCGTGATAGCCGCTGAGCATCGCCGCCGTGCGTGCGGGGTCGAGACGGCTGTCGGGTTGAAAACACCAGTCGTTGACGGTGATGGCCACGTCGTAAAGCAGCACGTCGTTGCACGCGAAATAAAAGTCGATGACACCGGCAACCTCGCCGTGGTCGAACAAAATATTGTCGCGAAACAAATCCGCGTGTATCGTGCCGCGCGGCAGTGACTCGATTTCACTGGCGGCAGAGCGCTCGACTTCGGCACGCAACAGAGCCGCATCTTGCGCGTTCAGAAACGGCTGCAAAATGGGCACGGCGGCAGTCCACCAAGCGCAGCCGCGCGGGTTATCGATATGTGCGTCATAGCTTTGCCCGGCGAGGTGCAGACGTGCCAACACTGCACCGACTTTAGCGCAATCGGCGGGCGTGGGATTGACGATGTCCTTACCTGCGAGGCGCGTGACCAGGCTCGCCGGCTTGGCGTTGAGTTCACCCAGGTAGCTGCCGCTGCGATTGGCGATCGGCGCGGGACACGGCACGCCGTGTTGCGCGAGATGCGCCATCAGGTTCAGATAGTACGGCAGCGCGCGCGCGCTGAGCTTCTCGAACAGCGTCAGCACATAGCGTCCGTGCGTGGTGCTGACGAAGTAATTGGTGTTTTCGATGCCGGCGGCGATGCCCTTTAATTCAGTGAGCGTGCCGAGATCGTAGTTTTTCAGCCAGGCTTCAATCTCTGCTGGCGTAACGGTGGTAAAGACTGACATGACGATAGCGTACCGCGTTTAGCGCCAGGCGTACAAGCCCGCGCGCCGCGCCTACGCAAAATTAAGCGCCGCAACTTAGAAGCTGTGAATCAGCCACATGGGCGGGCGCAGGCCGGTGTCGTGGGGGCTTTGGCGGGCAAACTTGCCGTCGCCGGTGTGGTCGACCAGATAGTACGGCGTGCCGCCACCCGCGGGCGTGACCTTCATCATGTAGAGCCGGCCCCCCATGCGATATTCCTCTACGGTTTCATTACCGCGCTTGACGATGGTGATCTGCGGTTCCAGCGCGCTGTCCAACTCGTAACCTTTGGGCGGTGGTGGTGGTTCCGGCACCGGCTGCAAATTGGGCGGACGCGTTTGCGCCTGCACCGGCAGGGCGCTCAATGCAAACGAAAGCGACAGATTAACTAGCAGAGTAGCGATCAAAGCACGCATAAGGTATCCTCGATTCAGATTTAATTATCTGCTTTTCGCAGGCAATTTGAAAGCGACACCGGCGTCATTTTCGATGCCAGTATCCGCCCTCGAAATCAAGCTGTTTTACCCGGATTAATCATGAAAACCCTGCTTTTGGTGGATGGTTCGTCGTATTTGTATCGTGCGTTTCACGCCATGCCGGATTTGCGCAGCAAACGCGGTGAGCCGACCGGTGCGATTTACGGCGTGCTTAACATGCTGCGGCGGTTGCACAAGGATTACCCGTCGGCGCTCTCCGCTTGCGTATTCGACGCCAAGGGCAAAACGTTTCGCGACGACGTTTACCCCGAATACAAAGCGAATCGTCCACCGATGCCCGATGATTTGTCGCGCCAGATCGCACCGCTGCATGAGGCGATTGCCGCGATGGGCTGGCCGTTGCTGATTGTCGATGGCGTGGAAGCCGACGACGTGATCGGCACCCTCGCGCGCGATGGCGAGCGCGCCGGCATGCAGGTCGTCATTTCCACCGGCGACAAGGACATCACGCAACTGGTGTCGCCGCAAGTTACGCTGGTCAACACCATGACCAATGAAGTGCTGGATGAAGCCGGCGTGGAAAAGAAATTCGGCGTCAAACCCGAGCGCATCATCGATTACCTGAGCTTGATCGGCGACACGGTGGATAACGTGCCGGGCGTATCCAAAGTGGGGCCCAAAACCGCCGTGAAATGGCTCACGCAATACGGCACGCTGGACAACGTGGTGGCGCACGCCGCGGATATCGGCGGCGTGGTGGGCGAAAACCTGCGTCAGGCGCTGGGTTGGCTGCCCACCGCGCGCGGCCTGCTCACCATCAAATGCGACGTTGAGCTACCGATCAAGCTCGATGACTTGGGGCTCAAGCCGCAAGCGCTGCAAAAGCTCGACCAACTGTTCGAGCAGTTTGATTTCAAAACCTGGCGCAAGGAACTTCAGGATTCAGGATCAAGGACTGAGGATCGAGTAGATGTGCCTGTCCAGCCGGTTGTGACTGCACCGCCGCCGCCCGTGGAAAAACGGTATGAGACCGTGAGTACTGACGCACAGCTCGACGCGTGGCTCGCAATAATCCGCAGCGCAAAGCTCACCGCCGTGGATACGGAAACCACCAGTCTTGATCCCTTCAAAGCGCGTTTGGTGGGCATCTCGTTGTGCGCGCAAGCGGGGCATGCGGCGTACATACCCGTCGGCCATCAATACCCCGGCGCCGGTGATCAACTCGCGCTCGAACATGTATTGGCCAAACTAAAACCGTGGCTGGAAGACGCGCACGCCCCCAAACTGGGGCAGCATCTCAAATATGACACGCACGTATTTGCCAATCACGGCGTCGCGGTGCGCGGCGCGGCGCACGACACGCTGTTGCAATCGTACGTGTTGGAGAGCCATAAGCCGCACGACATGGACGATCTTGCCCAAAGACATTTATCAATAAAAACAATTACTTACGATGAGGTGACCGGTAAAGGCGCGGGGCGCATCGGCTTTGAGCAAGTGTCGATCGAGCGCGCCACCGAGTATGCCGCCGAAGATGCGGACATTACGTTGCGCTTGCATGAGGCGTTGTACCCGCAAGTCGCGGCGGACGAAAAACTGCTGCACATTTATCGCGACATCGAAATGCCGGTGATGCAGGTGTTGCAAACGATGGAGCGCAACGGCGTGTTGCTCGACACGAAGTTGCTCGGTGAATTGTCGGGCGAGTTCGGCGCGAAAATGATTGCAATCGAAGCACGCGCGCACGAGCAGGCGGGCCAACCTTTCAATCTCAGTTCGCCCAAGCAGATACAGGAAATCCTGTTTGACAAACAAGGTTTGAAGCCGGTGAAAAAAACGCCGACCGGCCAGCCTTCGACGGATGAAGATTCACTCGAACAATTGGCACTCGATCATCCGTTGCCCAAGTTGATCCTCGAATACCGTGGCCTGGCGAAATTGAAGTCCACCTACAGCGACAAACTGCCGAGCATGATCAACCCCGACACCGGGCGCGTGCATACGAATTACGGGCAGGCAATCGCGGTGACCGGTCGGCTATCGAGCAACGATCCGAATTTACAGAACATACCCATACGGACTGCCGAGGGCCGGCGCATTCGCGAGGCGTTTATTGCGCCGCCGGGCTGCGTGATCATGTCCGCCGACTATTCGCAGATTGAGTTGCGCATCATGGCGCATATTTCGCGGGACGAAAACCTGTTGCGCGCGTTCGCTGCAGGCGAAGACATCCATCGCGCCACTGCCGCGGAAATTTTCGGCAGCACGCCGGCCGACGTCAGCAGCGAACAACGCCGCTACGCCAAAGTGATTAACTTTGGCCTGATCTATGGCATGTCGGCATTCGGTCTCGCGCGTCAACTGGGGCTGGAGCGCAGCGCGGCCGCGCAGTACATGGAGCGCTACTTCGCGCGCTACCCCGGCGTCGATGCGTATATGAAGGACACACGCGAGACCGCGCGCAATCAGGGCTACGTCGAAACCGTGTTCGGCCGGCGCCTGTGGTTGCCCGAAATCAAGAGCAGTAACCAGGCTCGGCGCCAAGGCGCGGAGCGCGCGGCAATTAACGCGCCGATGCAAGGTACGGCCGCGGACCTGATCAAAATGGCCATGATCGCCGTGGATCAGTGGCTGACGAACGAGAAGTTTGCCACGAAACTCATCATGCAGGTGCACGACGAGCTGGTACTGGAAGTGCCCGCGGCCGAGCGCGATATCGTCAAACAGCAGTTACCGGGGCTGATGAACGGCGTGGCAAAACTCGCGGTGCCGTTGCTGGTGGAGTTGGGTGTAGGGCCCAACTGGGACAAGGCGCATTGAAGAATGCAGGCCGTTGAGATCACCCGCCTCATCAAGGAAATCGGCCGTGGCAAAAATGCCGCGCGCGATTTAAATCGCGAGGACGCGCGCGCGTTGTTTGCGGCCATGCTCGCCGGCGACATTCCCGATTTGCAGTTGGGCGCGGTGTTGATGGCGTTGCGTATCAAGGGTGAGTCGCTGGAGGAACTCGCGGGATTTCTCGAGGCGTGCGA
>JAYUAH010000757.1:0-7012 GCA_043741415.1 Betaproteobacteria bacterium | reverse complement strand
CAATCGGCGTGCGCGAGACGCGCCGGGCCGGGAGTATTGCCGCGACCACGGTAGCGACAAATCCGATGCAAAAAGCCATCAGCAGCGCCGCGGGAATGAGTTGTATGCGCGCGGTGTAGCCGACGTTGGCATTGGGCGGCGGCGGCATCGGGATGCCGATGGCAGAAATCCCCAGCGCCAGCAGCATGCCAAGCACAATGCCGATGCTGCTGCCGATCAGGCCCAGTATTACGCTTTCCGTCAGTATCAGCCGCGACACCTGACTGCTGCGGTTGCCCAGCGACATCATGGTGCCGAACTCGCCGACGCGCTCAAACACGCTCATATTCACGCTGTTGGCCACGCCCAGCAGTACCATGAACAAGATGATGAGCTGCATTACGCCAAACTGGCGCCGGTAGAGATCCACGGTTTTTTCATAAAAATCATTCAGCTCGACCCACGTTTTGACTTCGAGATTCAAGGCGGCCAGCGTTTGCTTAAAATGCGCGGCCAGACGCTCGGTATCTGCTGTTTTGTTGAGCGAAACCACCAGCGCATTGACGCCCTTGGTGACGATCAGTTCCTGGGCCGCCGCCAACGGAATTTTGACGGCGCGCGCGTCGTAATCGTTGGAAAAACTCTGAAACACGCCGACGACTTGAAACTCCAGATTATTCAGCGCGCCGTCCAGCGTATTGGCGAGAATGGTCACACTGTCGCCCGGTGCGAGCTTGAGGGACTTCGCGACGCCCTGGCCAACTTCCATGCCAAACGCATCCTTGTCGGTAAGCCGGCGGCCTTTGATGACGCGCACCCAGCTACCCAGACGCACTTCCTTGTCCGGCTCCACGCCTTCGCCGAGAATCGGCATATCCGTGCGGCCATTGTTGAGCAGGCCCGAAAAATTCAGCCGCGCCATTACGATGTCCACACCCGGGGTGCTGGCGAGCTGGTTTTTTACTTCATCGGGCTGCGCAATCAAATACTTTTCAGGCGCGCGCGAACCGGCGGCATAGAAGCCCTGTTTGTACACTTGCAGGTGACCGGATTGCGAATGAATCAGCGCTTCGCCGAGCTGCACAAAAATGTCGTTGACCCAGCCGCCGGCCAGCACCAGGCCCACCACGCCGCACACGATGGCCGCCAGCGTCATCGCGGTATGTCCTTTTTTACGGACAATGTTGCGTATCGCGAGTTTGAGCATACCGTTGGTAGCCATTTAGCGATTGTGCCGCAGGGAATCAACAATTTGCATGCGTGATGCGCGCCACGCCGGATACACACTGGCCAGCAAGGTTGTGGTGACCGCAATCGCGAAAGCCTGCACGCACATGGTGGCTGTGACGAGCACGCCGCCGAGGTAACCGTGGGTCTTGCCGGGCGGCGCGGGCATGGGTATGCCGATGGCTGAAATAATCTGCGCCAGCACGACGCCGACCGCGATGCCGATGAGGCCGCCCACGATGCCGAGCAGCACGCCTTCACTGAGAAAAAGACGCAGCACGCCAATGCGTTTGACGCCGAGTGCCATGGCCGTGCCAATCTCGCCGGTGCGTTCCAATACATTCATGATCATGGTGTTCGATATGCACAATAGAATGATCATCGCAATGATCAGCCGCAGTCCTTGAATCTGTTTGGTGAACAAGACGGTGGTCTTGTTGTAAAAATCGGCGAGCGTATGCCAGGGTACAACGTCGAACTGGTACTTCGGCAATGCCGCGCGGATTTTGGCGGTCATGCCATCGGTTTGCGTGGTGTCGTTGAGGAGTACCACCCACACATGTGAGCCTTTGGTTCGCAGCAGTTCGCGGGTGGTCGCCAACGGCAAACGCAAGGCGGCATCATCGTAGGCTTTGCTGACGGAATGGAATAGCCCGCTGATGGTGACTTCGACGGCGTTGGTGCCGCCGGAAGTGGTGGTCGCCAACAACACGACCCGATCACCAACATTGACGCCGAGATTGCGCGCCAGCCCTTCGCCGAGGATCACCGCACGGGGCTCCTCCGCGGAAAGGTTTTTGCCCGCGGATATTTGCAAGGCTTCGCCGCCGAATAAGGCCTCGTCGCGCGGGCTGACGCCGTCGCCGATAAACGAAATCGTCGAGCTGCCGTGACTGATTAGCCCGCTGAACGCGATGCGCGGTGCAATCGCTTTGATGCGGCGCTGGGCATCCGGCGATTCGAGTGAGGGGATCACTTCGGGTAGCAGGAAAGCGTACGGATTGGCCTTGCCGACATCGTGGTAGCCGGGCTTGACGATCTGAATGTGGCCGAGCTGGGACTTGATCGTCTCCTCGCGAAAATTCTCAAACAGCCGCTCGATAAAACCGGTCGCCAATATCAGGGCGGTAATGCCAAAGGCGATGGCGCCGATCGCAATAGCGCTGCGCCGCCGCTGCCGCATGATATTGCGCACAGCCAACGAAAAATCCAGCACGATCTTATGCACAGGGTTGATGCCGCAACCGGCAGCTCAATTTGCCGGCCGGGTCTCTCAAAAACGGTGCGCGAGGAATCAACATTTTTTGCCATGAGCATAGTAACATTGACACACGCAGCGCATCAAAACGGCGTACGATGGCCGTCGTGGCATTAGCCTAAGGAGACCGGCATTGAAGGTCGAATTCAATTATGAAAAGGCGTTTTCACGCAATATCGGCTGGCTGACGAATGCCGAGCAGCAAACGCTGCGCGGGAAGCGTATCGCGATTGCAGGGCTCGGGGGCGTGGGGGGCGCGCATTTGCTGACCCTGACGCGGTTGGGCATCGGCGCCTTTAATATTGCCGATTTTGATGCGTTTGATGTGCCTAATTTTAATCGTCAGGCCGGCGCGATGGTGAGCACCTTGGGACGCCCTAAAACGGCAGTGCTGGCCGAGATGGCGCGCGACATTAACCCTGATGTGCGGCTCAATGTGCTCGACGACGGCGTTACGCAACAGAACCTCAGCGCCTTTCTCGACGGCGTGGATCTCTATGTCGATGGGCTGGATTTTTTTGCTTTTTCGGCGCGTAAGATGGTGTTTCCCGAGTGCGCTAAAAAAGGCATTCCAGCCACCACGGCCGCGCCGCTCGGCATGGGCACCGCGGTGCTGAATTTTCTGCCGGGCGGCATGACCTTTGAAGAATATTTTCGCTGGGACGGCTGTTCGGAAGACGAAATGGCGCTGCGTTTTTTGATCGGCTTGTCACCGGCGATGCTGCAAACGGGGTATCTGGTTGATCGCAGTGCGGTGGATTTCAAGGGGCATAAGGGGCCTTCTACGCCGATGGCGTGTGAACTGTGCGCAGGGCTTGCCGCTACGCAGGCGTTAAAAATTTTGCTGCGGCGCGGCGATGTCATCACGGCGCCGCGCGGGCTGCATTTTGATGCGTACCGAAACAAAATGGTGAAAACATGGCGGCCCGGCGGCAATAGCAACCCAATTCAGAAACTGGCGCTGGCCATTGCCCGCCGCCAGCTCAGGGTTAAGTGATGTCCTCGAGTGTGTGTGAACAAATCCTTGATCTCGCACGCTGGGCGCCCAGCGGTGACAATACGCAGCCATGGCGGTTTGAGATCAAGGGTGAGCATGAGATTGTCGTCCACGGATTTGATACACGAGATCACTGCGTGTACGACCTGGATGGCCATCCCAGTCAGATGGCGCTGGGTGCGTTGCTCGAGACTATGCGTATAGCCGCAACAGGCTACGGTTTGCGTGCCGAGGTGAGCCGCCGTTTGGATATGCCCGAGGTAACGCCCACGTTTGACGTGCGATTGATTGCCGATGCAGTGCTCGCGCCGAGTCCACTGATTCCGGCGATAACCACGCGCGCGGTGCAACGCCGGCCGTTAAGCACGACGCCTTTAACGGCGGCACAAAAGACCGCGCTTGAGGCCAGCGTTGCACCGGCGCATCAAGTGCTCTGGTTCGAAACGTTTCCAGAACGGTGGCGTATTGCGAAGTTGCTGTTTCGCAACGCGAAATTGCGGTTGACCATGCCCGAGGCGTTTGCGGTGCACCGCAGCGTGATCGAATGGGGCGCTCGCTTTAGCGAGGACAAAATTCCTGAGCAGGCGGTGGGCATTGACCCGATAACGGCAAAACTCATGCACTGGGTGATGCACAGTTGGCCGCGTGTCGATTTTTTTAACACTTGGCTCGGCGGCACCATCGCGCCGCGGCTGCAACTAGACCTGATTCCAGGCCTCCTGTGCGGCGCGCATTTTGCGCTGGTGGCCCAGGCAGAGCCCGAAACTATAGACCATTATGTGGTCGCCGGAGCGGGGCTCCAGCGCTTCTGGCTGGACGCGGAAAGGCTAGGGCTCCGTCTGCAGCCCGAAATGACACCCGTAATATTCAGCCGCTACCACCGCGAGCATCGGATATTTACAGCCAACACCCAGGTGCAGGTTTTAGGCGCCAGCGTAGCTGCCCGCTTCAGCGACCTGCTGGGGGAGACGCACGCCAGGCGCGTGGTGTTCTTCGGTCGTGTGGGGTCGGGAAAGGCAGCCGTATCACGTTCTACCCGGCTGCCGCTGTCACGCCTAAAAAATAAATCTTTATAAATCAAATACTTAAATATAATTTATTGACCTTGGCCCGACGTGCATCAGTCCAATGCCTCCAGTGTCGGAAAATTTTACAGTCGAAAACCAGTGGTTTTGCCCCTTAGTCAAGCTGTTAACAAGGATTAGTCGGTGGGGTATTTTGTATCTATTTGATTAATAACGATTATTTTTTATGCCTCAGGATGTGTTGGTATTTGTAGCAACACAATGCGCTTTTAGCCCTGTCGGAAATTTTTACACTTTCCGGTCAATTTCCCGATGCAGAAAAACAAAAAATTTGTAAATTATTGTTTTTAAAAGATATTTTAATCCTGGCACGCAATATGCTTTATATGAAGCGTGAAGGATTAAATTTTGGGTTTTCTTAATAACAAGGTAACAAGGAGCAAAGCATGAAACTTAAATCAATAGTGTCCGCAGTAGCTGCCGCCGGTCTGATGTCACTGGCCAGCGCACCGTCCCACGCACTGCAGGCTTATGATGCTTGGCAGTTAGATCTCAACCCGGCGACAGCATCGCTGACCACGGGTATTGGCCACATCAATTTGTCCGGTGGTCTGGGCACGATCAATCAAGAAGTTAACGGTGGTGGTAGCCCGTTTGTGGGTGCCCGATTCTCTGAGTTTGGCCAAATTTTCAGCATTTCGTACACCCCGGAAAACTCCGTTGGAGCGACCGATTCTGGTGCCCCCGCAACTCTCGCTGGTGGTGCAGGCCTGCAATTGAATTTTACGGGGCTTGCTGGCGTGATTACCGCGTTTAACGCTGGAACGGGTGCAACGAGCTTCAGCTTTGCGCCTGGTGTGGGTACCGTTCTACTGCAGAACACCGCTGGAACGATTATTTACGCGACCCTCGCAATAGCGTTTCCGTCGAGCGGTTCGTTGAGCAACATTAACGGCGTCACGGGCAGCACCGGAACGTCAGATATCCTGGCGCAATTCGTGAGCTTTGGTGCGGCCACCAATACAGTTCGGGATTCGGCTGGCGTGTCGCTTGCTGCGCAAATTGCTAAAGGGCTGTTCTTTGACGCCATTACCGATAACAAGATTCAGACCGCATTTACTGGGCCTATAGCTTGCGGGTTTATCACCGCTGTAGCTGGTGACCTGTGCATAACCGGTAGCGTTCGCAGCGACGGTTCTTTGGACCTCCTGACAGTGCCGGAACCCGATAGCCTGGGTCTGCTTGGAATTGGTTTGCTGGGCTTGGTTGCTGGTCTGCGCCGCCGTAAGGCAAAAACTGTTGCTTAATCAGCACAGTTCGAAATTAAAAACCCCGCTTCGGCGGGGTTTTTTTCGGCTACGTAGTGGGTTTTGAATCTACTACACTTGGCTTGCACCTCGCTCGTTTGCATGGCTACGCCTGCACCCGTACACCTCAGATTGTGCGGCGGATCCGGTTTGTCAGGCCTTGAGCCTCTACGTCAGGAAAGAAGTAGGGATAGAGCGACTTTTCCCGCTTGTCGCGAAGGCCTGCGTAATTCGTAATCTGCGCTGCCATATAGTCGAGTTCAACGTGCAGCAGCACTGCAGGTGCATCAACGCGCCGGCAGGTACGCTCCTCCCCAAGCTGTTGAAAGCCCAGCCGGTTTTGGTAAAAACTGGCATGGCGCGGGTTTATTTCGATCAATAGATCGTTTGCCCTATGGATCTTGTGGGCATAAAGGTAGGCGAGGTGAAACAACGACGCGATCACTTCTTTCGAGCTGAATTGGGGGTTGAAGGCGAGCTTGGTCATTTCGCAAACTGTACGCCCCATTCTACGCAGCGTGTTGATCTCGGGCTCGTAGAGTTCGTCTGCGTACAGGCCATCCGCCGAATCCAGTCCTACGGTGATCGTGCCGAAAAGCTCTTTTTCGCTAGAGGCTTCCAACGTGATGCGGTTGGGATCGTGGGGCTGCGGCGCGATGCCATCCGTGGTGTAGCCGCGCCACAAATACATGCTCTTGATGAGCAGGCTGGCTTTGCTGCGCTGACCGGGCGTATCGGCTAAGCGAACGCGGTACCCGCCGCGCGCCAATACGCACTCATGGAGATCTTCGGAATCGGCCGCATCTTCGGGGAGATAGGGGTTGCGACCGTGATGCCGGTTATGATGCGCGAATTGCGGGCCTTGCGGCGGGCCGAGTTGGATCTTCTTCGAGATGCTGTCCATCTGCTCGAATATACGCGAACTTGTTTGCTCCATGCAATTCTTCGGTCAGCAGATGAAATGAGAAATTCTCTGCCGAATACCAAGTCGTCGCTATACCATTTTGCGGCATTACGTCGCCGCGATCGATTCGCAAGCTGGTAGCAAGACCGGTCAGCCCGTAGTTATAAAAATTTAATGAAAACATATACTTAATATATTCTTTCGCGTTGCTCGGCTTAGCGCTGCGTTGAGTTTTAGTGCCGTATGCAGGCTCGCTCGAGGCGGCAGTAGAAGGCGTTGAGAAATATTATTATTCTTGAAACTATTTTCTACGAT
>JAYUAH010000756.1:0-2977 GCA_043741415.1 Betaproteobacteria bacterium | reverse complement strand
CCAGGTTTTCCATCCGTAGCCGCCGCACACCGACCGCGCGCGCAAGCACCGGCAGCAGCACGCTCAGCTTGAGTGGCTTTAACACGTAGTCGAGCGCGCCGGCTTTCATGGCTTGCACTGCGGATTCGATACTGCCGCGGGCCGTCATCAGCACGCCCACGAGTTGCGGGTCGATGTTTAACGCGGCCGCAAACAGCGCCACGCCGTGCATTTCCGGCATACTCAGATCGCTGAGCAGCAGATCGAAATTCGACTCGCGCAAGATTTGCAGGGCGATCTCGCCCGAGGTCGCGCTGGCCGTGTCAAAGCCTTGCGCGCGCAGCGTGTCGCACAGCGCGCGCAGGACCGCCGCGTCGTGGTCGACAATTAGAATGGAGACCTTGCGCTCGTCCCCTTCAGGTGCCGCGTCCAAGTTCAGATCAACGTCGCAACGGCAGCGACGCACGCGCGGCCCAAGACAGATGCATAAGTCCTCCACATTTCAAGGCGATAACTCCAATAAAACCGGCTCACGCACAGGCCGACACTGCGCTATGACGTGCAATCAGGCAGCGGGCGTTTAAAACGTACTCTTGCGAGGGTAGCTGACTCCTTTAAGACAGTATGTGCGGAGGCGCACATTGCCGGGTCTGGCGTTGATGAAGTCCGCAACGCTGGGGGTGCGCGATGCCGCCGTCAGCGCATGGCGCGTCAAGGTGTTGGTCAACAACGTCTTCAACGCAAGGCGCGCGGCCGGTCACTGGCGCGTGGTGCCGAAGAACGGTGCGCCACTGTCGCGGCAGCGTTAAGCGCGCGCTAAATGACGAAGACATCACCGGCAAAGCCGCGCGCACGCGCTGCTGATGGACTGGCGTCACCGCCACGAGGAATAACTTAAGTATTTGATTTTATTGAATATTTTAAATACACCCAGCGGCGTTGCGCTGATCTGCGTAACCATTGCACGCATCGCGCAAGCAACGAAAAAGGCCACTCCGAAAAGTGGCCTAAGTCTTGCATGCGTTGGTGCGCCCGGAGAGATTCGAACTCCCTACCCCTTGGTTCGTAGCCAAGTACTCTATCCAGATGAGCTACGGGCGCTAAGCTAACAATTATACCAAAAACTCAATCGCTTACGAAATGCTTGCCGGTCGCGGTTCGCGCTAACCGCGCTCGTGCTAGCATTTCGCCACTAATTCAGATCAATATTTTACGAGGGCTGTCACTTGAAAATCGGATTTGCAGGCATGGGGCGCATGGGGGCGGCGATGGCCGGCCGTTTATTGACCTTCGGGCACGAGGTAACGGTGTGGAACCGCTCGGTGGCCAAGACCCAACCGCTGGCCGACGCTGGTGCAACAATCGCGGCGACGCCCGCCGCGTTGGTCTCCAGCAGCGATATTATTTTCACCATACTCACCGATGCGGCAGCCATCGCCGCGGTGTATCTCGAGAAAGATGGCTTGCTCGACGGCGCGGTGATCGGCAAGCTGTTTGTGGAGATGAGCACGGTGCGTCCCGAGGTCGAGCGCAACCTGCTGCAATCCATTCAGGCAAAAGGCGCGTTCATGCTGGATTGCCCGGTGGGCGGCACGGTGGGCCCGGCAAAGGACGGCAAGCTGCTGGGCCTGGTCGGCGGCGCGGACCTGCATCTCGCACGCGCGAGACCGGTGCTCGATCAATTATGCCGCCGCGTCGATCACGTCGGCGAGGTGGGCGCGGGCGTGGCCATGAAGCTCGCGATCAATCTGCCGCTGGCGGTGTATTGGCAGGCGTGCGGCGAGGCGCTCACGCTGTGTAAGCCGCTGGGGCTGGACCCGGCAAAGCTGATCGAAATTTTTGCTGAAACGTCCGGCGGTCCGAACGTGCTGAAAACCCGCGGCCCGGCGCTCACCGGCGCATTGAAGGGTATCGCGCCAAATCCGGTGACCTTTGACATCGATTCCATCCGCAAGGATTTACGTACCACGCTGGAGGAAGGCCGCGCGCTGGGACGCGAATTGCCGCTGTCGGTCAAGGCGTTGGCCTGTTATGACGAAGCATCTAAGCAAGGGCTGGGTGCCGCAGACGCGGTGATGATGACCGCCAGTTTCGTCGCCGGCAGCGCGAAGAAGCAATAGCATCCATCGCAACCTTCGCACCGCGCGCCACCCGCGCGCGCGTTACTTCGATTTGTATAAGGTGTCGAGGAAGGTGTCGTTGGCATCCATGATACCGGCCGCGGCACACTCGGGCTTGCCGGCACCGCGCCTGATGGTCATGGTGCCGTTGATTTCGCCGGGCATGCCGCAGAATCGGTTGCGCTGCACTTGCTCGAACTCAAACACGTAGGCATCCGCACGCGTGCGGATCAGGAAGCGGCCCTGCGGCGTGTGTACGCGCGTCGCGCCATCCGGCGTCTTGCGCCATTTTGTGCCGGGCGCGTTGCGCACAAAATCCAGTGCACAGGTGCGCGGCTTCCATTTGCTGTAATAGGCGAAATTGAGCACCTGCCCGCCGCGCGCTTCAAATGCGATGCGCGCATGCAGGTCTTCAACGCCATTCATGCAATCGATGCGTTCCAGCGCGCCCTGCAGCGCTGCCGGCAGCGGCTTGTCGCCCGGCACCTCGGCCATGGGATCAATTTTAGGCACCGGCGGCGGCTCGACCATCGCAGGTTGGTCCGCACCCGGCTGCGCTTGATCGGGCTGCATCACCGTTCCACGCTGCGCGCAGGCGCCCAACCCTATCGCTATTACCACCAGGGCAAATAGCGCTCCAAAATTAGTCCGTTGCATTGGGCATAGGCTTTCGTGTCGTGTCGATGGGCACGACGGCTGTCTTTTCAGGTACATCTTTTTCATCCAGCGCTTCGCTGTCATTGCGCGTCATGATGCCTTCCACCGAACACTGGCGTTTGGGCCCGCGCGTGACCGTCATCGACCCATTCAGTTTGCCCATCATGCCGCAGTAATGCATGCGGTCCACTTCGCGAAAAAACAACTGATACTCGGTGCGG
>JAYUAH010000755.1:0-7014 GCA_043741415.1 Betaproteobacteria bacterium | reverse complement strand
GTGGTGGAAAAAATACCGCGTAACCGCACTTCACGCTTCTCGTTACGATCGACCACCAGCGTATGCTGGCGTCCGCTGTGTTGAAGCGTGGCAACGATGTGCCCTACTTTTGCAGCGCGCACCTGCTCCAGGTCCAGCACCTGCAGGCTGGCGCCGGGTGTCATGACATGTCGCACCAGCACTTCATCGCGATGCATGCCCTGCTCCACCGCGATTTGCACCGGCCGTTCTCCCGACAAGTCTTCCGCGGTAATCACGCCCATCACCTTGCGATCTTGATTCACCACCAGCAGCAACCGCACACCGCGCTGGATCATGCGCCGATGCGCTTCATCAACGGTATCGCCGGGCAGAACGATGACGGCCGTCGTGCGCGTTAGATCCGTCATTGCATCCAGCGCCGGGCTGTCCAACTGAACACGGTCCGGTGCCGGTTGCACGGGTTGAGCGTAGCCCGCGCCGGGCGGCAGTGCCATGTGCGGCAACGGCGTATAGTTTCTGAGCATGCTGCGTTCCCCGTTCAAGTCGAACGATTTTTAGCGATGATCGTACACTGACAGCCAGTCTATTCTCCGATCGGTACGCGGTCAATCACCTGCTGACCTGCACTACTTTTTCACCACCAGCAAATCCAGCAACCCGTTCAAATCGACTGCCTGATCCATCGCCCACAACGCTTTGAGCAGGGCGTCACGCTGCGCCGGCGGCATCAGCCCTTCGCAGAGTATGCCGAGCTTGGCTTCGACATCGGCATCGGACATCGGGTTTTTAGCGTGCCCTTTCGGATGTTGCGCGGACTCAACCACACGCTTGCCGTCTCGCGTAGTCACGGTAATTTCGGTGACCAGTTTTGCGGGGAATTGCGCGGTAAACGCCTTGTTCTCGGCAATCTTGATGCGCTTCATCAACGCCCGCAACGCCGGATCGTGCATGCGTTCCCGGCTGAAACTGTTTACCGTGACGCGCCCGTCGATCAATCCCAGCGACAGCAAATACGGCATGCTGTGATCCGCGGTTTCGCGCGTTTGCGGATTCCATTTTTCGGGTTCGCTGCCGATTTCGCTCCACGCGGTGAAATACGTTTGCACGTCTATCGCTTCGATGTCAGCCACGGTAACTTTTTTACGCAGCTCCAGCGCGATCCACAGCGGCGCCTGCGAGTGATACTCCGATGGAAAAAATTTAAGGTTGGTGCGCGCTATGCCGAACGGCACGCCGTTGCCGCCCATGCTACCCAACTGGAATTTGCCGGTCACCTGGTCCCACACGCCGTCCTTGCCCTCAAACGCCGCGGTCGGCCCGGTCATGCCCGCCTGCACCAGCAGCGCCGCCGCTACGGCCGCGCGCACGGCCGCTGCGGTGGCGACACCCTTCCACATCGCCAACTCACCACTGCGCGTCTGACGCGTCGGAATGTTGGCAGTGACCGCAATCGCCAGCGCGTCGCCGGTTTGTGTGAGCGTCAGATTCAATAGTTTCGCCACACCAGCAGAAGCACCGAGCACGGCAAATACGCCCTGATCCCAGCCGCGGTCGCGCAAGCCAATCTGATCGGCCATCGCGGCATAGACCTCGTACGCAATCACGGTGGCGACGATCAAATCCTTGCCGCTGCGGCGGTTGGCCTCGGCCACCGCGATCAGCGCGGGAATCATATCGCTCGGATGCCCGGAGCCTTTCGAGATATAGGTATCGTTGAAGTCGAGGTAGCGCACCATCACCGCATTGGCGAACGCCGCCATTTCCATCGAGGTGGTTTTGCCGGTGCCGAACAAACGCGCCGACGGCGTGCCGCTGTTATTCGCGGCCACACGGCGTGCGATCTCTGCCGGCGCGCTGGTGTAGCCGCCGATGCCGCAGGCAATGGCATCCAGCAGGCGTTTTTTCGTTTCGTGGATCGCGCTTTCCGGCAATGCGCTATAGGTCAGACTCGTGACATAGTTCGCCAGCGTTTGTGTTGTTTGATCCATGGCGCCTCTCCCGTTTTTTGTTACACCACTTCATCAGCACGAAGTTGCGCGATTTCAGCATCGCTGTAACCAATATCACGCAACACCAGATCGGTATGCTCGCCGACCGCCGGCACCTTATCCATGCGCACTTCGAAATCGGCGTGCGTCACCGGCGGCAACAGCGCGGGTATGCGTCCCGCCGGCGTATCCACTTCGCGCCAGCGGTTGCGCGCCTTGAGTTGCGCGTGATCCCACACCTCTTCGGGCGTGTTCATGCGCGCGTTGGCGATGCCGGCCTCGTCGAGTTTGGCGACTACTTGTTCGGCGGTCATCTTGGAAAAAATGTCGGTGATCAGCGCAATCAATTCCGTGCGCGCGGCGTTGCGCTTGGTGTTGTTGTCGTAGCGCGGATCGGTAGCGTATTCGGGTTTGCCCAATACTGTTTTGCAGAACGACGCCCACTCGCGTTCGTTCTGAATGCCCAGCATCACGTCTTTGCCATCGCCCGCGGTAAAGCGACCGTACGGCACGATGATGGCATGATCAGGGCCGCTGCGGCGGGGTGCGCTGCCGCCGAAGTGTGCATACATGATCGGATGATTCATCCACTCCACCATGGCTTCGAACATGGTGACCTCGACGCGCGTGCCCTTGCCGGTGCGTTCGCGCTGATACAGCGCACCGAGTATTGCCGAGTACGCGTGCAGCCCCGTGCCAATGTCGGTGAGCGACACGCCCACTTTGCTCGGATGTTCCTCAGTGCCGGTAACGGCCAAAATGCCCGCTTCACTTTGGATCAGCAGATCGTAGGCTTTCTTGTGCGCGTAAGGGCCGCTGTCGCCATAGCCCGAGATATCGCACACGATGAGCCGCGGATGCTTCGCCATCAACTCATCGGCGCCCAGGCCCAGGCGCTTGGCGGCACCGGGTGCGAGGTTTTGAATGAACACATCGGCCTTTGCCATCAATTTACTAAGTATTTGTTTTGATTGAGTTTTTTTAACATCGAGCGTAAGGCTTTCCTTGCAGCGGTTAAGCCACAGGAAATAGCCGGACTGGCCATGCACGACTTGATCGTAGCTGCGCGCAAAATCGCCGACGCCGGGCCGTTCGATTTTGATCACGCGCGCGCCGAGTTCAGCGAGTTGCCGTGCGGCGAACGGCGCGGCGACGGCTTGTTCTAATGAAACGACGGTGATGCCTTCGAGCGGTAACAAATTCAACCCCTTACGCCACGGAGAACACAGAGATCACAGAGATCACAGAGAAATTCACAGCACAGCAACTACCACTGGAATCTCTGTGTCCTCTGTGGCTGATGTTTTAAAACGACCTCGGCATACCCAACACATGCGCGCCGATATACGACAAGATCAAATTGGTCGAGATCGGCGCCACCTGGAACAGCCGCGTCTCGCGGAATTTACGCTCGACGTCGTACTCGGATGCAAAGCCGTAGCCACCGTGCGTTTGCAAACAGGTATTGGCCGCCGCCCACGACGCATCGGCGCACAGCAGCAGCGCCATATTGGCTTCGGCGCCGCAAGGTTTGTGCTGGTCGAACAACTCCGCTGCGCGAAAACGCATCAGATTCGCCGCTTCTATATTGGCGTAGGCACGTGCGATCGGAAACTGGATGCCCTGATTGGCGCCGATCGGCCGGTCGAACACCACGCGCTCATTCGCATACTTGATGGCGCGATCCATAAACCAGTAACCGTCGCCGATGCACTCCGCGGCAATTAATATCCGCTCGGCGTTGAGGCCGTCGAGGATGTGTTTGAAGCCCTTGCCTTCTTCACCCAGCAGATTCTCGGTGGGAATTTCCAGATCGTCGAAAAAAAGCTGATTGGTGTCCTGATTCACCATGTTGCGAATCGGTGTGATGGTGAGGCCTTTGCCGATGGCCTCGCGCACATCCACGATGAATATCGACATGCCTTCGGACTTGCTTTTCACCTGATCCACCGGCGTGGTGCGCGCGAGCAAAATCATCAAGTCCGTATGATTCATGCGCGAGATGTAAACCTTTTGCCCATTCACCACGTAGCGGTCGCCTTTTTTCACCGCCATGGTTTTGAGTTTGGTCGTATCAGTACCGGTGGTCGGCTCGGTGACGCCCATCGACTGCAACCGCAGTTCGCCGCTGGCAATTTTGGGCAGAAATTTTTTCTTCTGCGCCTCGGAGCCGTGGCGCAATAACGTACCCATGTTGTACATCTGGCCATGACAAAACCCCGCGTTGCCGCCGCAGCGGTTGATCTCTTCCATGATCACCGTGGCCGCGGTGAGTGGCAGCCCCGAGCCGCCGTATTGCTCCGGGATCAGCGCGGCCAGCCAGCCGGCCTTGGTCAGTGCGTCGACGAATTCGTCGGGATAGCTGCGCGCTGCGTCGATTTTCTGGAAATACGCGCTGCCGTATTGCGCACACAGCGCACGCACACCCTCGCGTATTTCAGCATGGGCGTCGTGATCGGAAAGACCTTTCAACATGGGATAAACCGGATCGAGAGTGAATGAGTGCAAATTATAACAAGCGCGCATTGGCCGCGTTCACATCCTGTGTATGCCGGTGGTGATTGCCCGTGGCGTGGCGTAGAGTTCACGCATGAAGGCATCAACCTTGTATTTGCTCAAGCTGGCTGCTGTTGCCGCAATGTTGACGGCAGGCGGTGTCGCGTGCGCGCAAAGTTACCCGAGCCGTCCGGTGCGCCTCGTTGTACCCTTCGCCGCGGGCGGCACCAATGACATCCTAGGCCGCATGGTCGCGGAAAAATTTTCGGAGAAACTGGGGCAGCCGTTCGTGGCCGACAACCGCGCCGGCGCGAATACCGTGGTTGGCTCCGAAATCGTCGCACGCGCAGCGCCCGATGGACACACGCTGCTCATAGTGTCGGCGAGCATTGCGGTTAATCCCAGTCTGGTGCGCAAGCTGCCGTACGACACGCTGCGCGATTTTGCAGCGGTGGGCATGGTCGCCAGCGGGCCTTATCTGATGGTGATTCATCCCGCCGTGCCGGCAAAATCCGTGAGCGAATTCGTGGCCTGGGTGAAGTCGCACCAGGGTAAAGTAAACTACGCTTCCACCGGCAGCGGCGGTCCGCCGCATTTGGCCGCGGAGTTACTCAAGTCCACCGCAGGCATCGACATGCAGCATGTGCCGTACAAAGGCGGCAGCGCGGTTTTGCCCGATTTGATTGCCGGTCGCGTGTCGATGTTCTTCGGCTCCATCGCGACACTCAAACCGCATCTGGACAGCGGCCGCGTGCGTGCCGTGGCGATGACCACGCGTGAGCGCGCCGCGGCGATGCCCGAGGTGCCGACGTTTATGGAGTCGGGTTTATCGAGCTATGAAGTCAACGGTTGGTACGGTTTGTTCACCACCGGCGCAACACCACGCGCGATGATCGACAGACTCAACACCACGCTGCGCCAAATACTGACGGATACCGACACACGCGCGCAAATGCTCAAAAACGGACTCGATCCCACGCCCACCACCGCCGGCGAATTCGCCAAACTGCTGCGCGCCGAAATCGTAAAATGGGCGGGCGTGGTCAAGGCCTCTGGCATCAAACCCGAGTAATCGCTTTCCTCACTTTCCTCTCTTAACACTCAACATTGAACACCCAACATGCCCTCAAAACCCTGGCCCGACGCCGTGATGGAAGTTTTTCAAGCGCAAAAAATCCGCCAAGTCGCCTATGTGCCCGACACCGGATTGAAGCGCCTGATCGAACTCGTACGCGAGAATAGTGATATGCGTGCCGTGCCGCTGACCACCGAGGAGGAAGGCGTAGCGCTCGCCGTCGGCGCCTGTCTCGGCGGCGAGCGCACATCCCTGCTGGTGCAATCGAGCGGCGCGGGCAACTGCATCAACATGCTGGGCATGCTCGTCGAGTGCCGCGTGCCGCTGCTGATGCTGGTGACCATGCGCGGCACCTGGGCTGAATTTAACCCGTGGCAAATTCCGATGGCGGAGGCCACCGCGCCCGTGCTCAAGGCTATCGGCTGTGTAGTCAAAAACGTGGACGACAGCGAGCAAGTCGGCGCAGTAATTTCTGCCGCTTGCCAAATGGCCTACAACACCAATCGCGTGGTGGCGGTCACCATGGACCAACGCCTCGTCGGCACCAAAGAGTTTAAGTGAGAATTCAAATGAACGAGCCACGTAAACCCACACTCGATCGCCGCCACGTCGTCGCGGCAATACTAAAAAATCGCGGCGACGCGCTGGTCGTTGCCGGCCTCGGCGCGCCGTGCTTCGATGTGATGTCGTGCGGCAACAGCCCGTTGAATTTTTACACTTGGGGCGGCATGGGCGGCACGGCGATGATCGGCCTCGGACTCGCGCTCGCGCAACCACAGCGCCGCGTGCTGGTAATCACCGGCGACGGCGATATGCTGATGGCGTTAGGCAGCTTCGCCACCATCGGCGCACAGCAGCCGAAAAATCTCGCCATTATTGTGATGGACAACGAGCATTACGGCGAAACTGGCTTGCAACAAACGCATACGCAACTCGGCACCGAGTTCGCAGGTGTGGCACGTGCCACGTCGTTCAAAGCAGCGGGCACGATTTACACCGAAGACGAGTTGCAAGCGTGGCTGCCGCGCATACTCAGCGAGCCGGGGCCGATATTCGCGGGCGTGAAAGTCACATTGGATCGCGGGCAATTTACTTTGCCGCCACGCGACGGCACCGAACTTAAATTGCGCTTTCAACAAGCCTTGCAGGTAAAAACATAAATATTGTGAAAAATCAAATACTTATGATATTTACGCTTAAGTCGCTCCTGGCCGGCGTGTTGCTGTTAGCTGCTAAGACGTTTGGGCAATCGTACCCAACTAAACTCATACGCCTCATCGTCCCTTTCCCGCCTGGCGGCCCGGCCGTCACCGATCTCATGGGTGGCCACGTCGACGCGATGTTCGCTACTGATCTTGTCAACTTTTAGTTGAAGGTTTAAGCCGCTCTTTTATTCAGCCGAGCGGTGTGGCTGTTTTGATGGATGGGTTCGTCGTTGGCGGCGTTTAATGTTTCGACGCAAGCGCGTTCAAA
>JAYUAH010000754.1:0-2980 GCA_043741415.1 Betaproteobacteria bacterium | reverse complement strand
GAAGGTTTTTTACCTCCCGAACCTTCGACTTCAGAAGATAGGCAAACAATCGTCGCTGCTTTGCAGTATCAAGCAGGATTGACGCCAACCTATTGTTTGCGTCTTTCCAAGAAACCGGCTTGCCGGACAGCAGCCCTTGTTCGATATCGATTTTGGTCAGACGCGGCATTTGCCCTCTTGCCCTCTTGCACTCTTATATTTGCTCAGTATAGGGAGAACTGGAATATCTTGAAACGCTCGGTCAGAAACCGTACCTAGTGTAGGCCAGGATTACAATTGCGCTAAGTTATCGCTTGTACTCTCGAGCGCATGCCCACATTTGTGAATGTGCGATCTCATGAACGTCAGCCGACTGACATATTGCCGACGCGCAGGGGAACGAGGCGGATGGCAGCTTCGACCGATGACCCGGCAGCGGCGGGTTTCGCGTCAATGGCAGCTCAACCTCTGGAAGCGGCCATTCAGACCCCCGAGGCTCTAATGACTCTTGAGGGTCGGTTTGTTGAATTCGCGGACGAACTTTACGACAAGCGGTGGACGGTCGGTTTGGATTCGCCGGGCTCGAAGCCACCGTTGCCAATCAATATCCCCCATGGTCGATACGGAGGCACCGCTCTTGCTAACACTTTTCAGTTTTGCGCGTTCGGTGTAGTCTCACTCGCTGGTACGAAATCGCCAGGCGCATCATCCCTATCTGCATCAGGAGAAACAGCCATGCCGTTCTACGAAAAAGGTAAGGTCCGCATTCACTACCAAGAGGTGGGCTCCGGCTTTCCGTTGTTGATCATTGCCGGTGGTGGTTTGAACTCGAATATTTCCTACTTCAGCGGACAGGCGCCGTTCAATGCGATCGAGGAGTTCAAGGGTGAGTACCGTTGCATCGCGGCGGACTTGCGCAACGCCAACGGTGGCCAGTCCACCGGCCCGCTCGAGAGCGACCGGCCGTGGGACTCTTACGCGGACGACCAACTTGGCCTGATGGATCACCTGAGCATCAAGCAATTCATGGTGATGGGCTTTTGCATCGGCGGCCCCTTCATCTGGAACCTGTTGAAGCGCGCACCTGATCGTGTCGTCGCGGCCGTCCTGGCACAGCCCAGCGGGTCGCGTCCGGCGATGCGCGACCTCTTCTACAACAACAATATGAAAGGCTGGGGGCCACCGCTATGCGAACGCCGGCCCGAGATCACGATGGATGGGGTTGAAAAATTCCTGACCCGCATGTACCGCACTAACCCCGACTTCGTGTTCACCGTGACGCGCGATTTCGTGCGCACCTGCCAGACCCCCGTGCTGGTGCTGCCGGACGACGTGCCGTCGCACCCGTACGCGGTGGCCATGGAGACGGTAAGCCTCGCGCCGAACGCCCAAGTGAGTCTCTACCCGTGGAAGGAGCAAAAGGAGACGATAGGCCTCGCGGTGCGCCACGTGCGTAGCTTCCTGCGGGCGCATCAACCGGTGCCAGCCGCCCGCGAATACCCTCAGTGATCGAAGTGAAACGCCACCGTGGTGTGCCCGCCACGATGACTGACCTGCACGCGGTCGGCCAGATTACGCAACAGGTAACCCGCGAGCCGGTATTGCCCTTCGTATGAGGCAATGATTTCTTCGTTGCTCGGACGCCGATCCGGTAGCTCGATCGGCACACCGTCATAGGCGACGCGCACGTCGAGACTGAATTCGTCAAAACTCACGGTGATCCACAGCATGCCACGCGCGACACCGCTATCGGCCAGCAACTCGATCGACTGCACGAGGTTGAAGCGTGCGCGTTCGATCACATCACGGCGCGCACCCCACGCCGCGCCGTGATGCTGCATGAATTCCTCAACCTGGTTGGTATCGACGGCTGCCGGATTCACTTCCAGCGTTTGGGTACGTCGAACACCGAGCCGAAACACCAGATTCAGCAACAACGCGCTCAACGTGCCGATCACAAGGGAACTGCTGGTAAAGACCCGCACCCCCGCCGGCAATTGACTGAAGAAGGGCTGAAACACATCCGCCGCCAGCGCCACCATGAATGACAGTCCAATCACGAAAATGCGCCGCGAATCCAGCAAGCGCGAGGTGATGATGATGAGCCCGTTGACAAACACCAACGCCGCGGCGAACAACAACGTGGCGCCCACCACCGGCGCCGGCATGATCGCGAATATCGTGCCCGCTTTCGGCATGAACGCCAGCACGAGATAAATACCGCCGATGGCAAACGCGACATAACGGCTGGTAATGCCGGTGGCGCTGGCCAAGCCGACGTTGCTGGTCGACGTGTTCAAGCCGATGGTGCCCAGCAGTCCCGCCAGCACCGTACCGATGCCGTTCGCCATCGCGCCGCCGCTGATCGACGCAAAATCGGGACGCACCCAATCGGCATCGTTGGTTTTCTGGCAAATGGTGAGATCGCCGATGGCACGCAAGCTCGCGGCTACGGCGGCCACCAGAAAGGGCACCGCCAATTCCGCGTCGAACGCCCAGTTGAGATGATCGATTCCCGGTGCATGCAAGAGTGGCGCAACGCGCAGCCGCTCCATGTCCACCGCGGGCAATATGCCGGCGGCTATCGCCATCACATAACCCGCCACCATGCCGATCAACGCACAAAATATTTTTGGCGCGCCGGTGGTCCACACATTGAGGCCCACCATGATCGCCAGCGTGGCGGCGGCGACCGCATACGATGCCGCGCCCGGTTGCGCCGGCAGGCCGATGCCAAACACGTTGCGAAATCCGAGCAGGCCGATGGTCAAGCCGATCATCGCCACGACAAAGCCCGCAATCTCCGGCGGCAAAAAGGGCCGCAATGGACGCATCAAGCGCGACATCAGGATTTCGACCGCGCCCGCGAATATCGTCATGCCGAACATCAGCGGCAAGCCGCCCGCCTTCAGCGACAGCAGCGACGCCGGCAGGTACGCCGCGGCAAAAATCGGTGGACACAAATAACCCGAACCGACCGGCCCGCGCCTTAACGCATGCA
>JAYUAH010000753.1:0-2983 GCA_043741415.1 Betaproteobacteria bacterium | reverse complement strand
CGCGCCCGCGCCCCCCACCATTAATCACGCTGCCTGGGCGCATACCCCGGAGCGCAGCAACATGCTCATGTTGCGCGCCATGACGTGGATCTCGCTGCGTCTCGGACGGCGCGTGGCGCGCCTCGTGCTGCATTTGATCTGCGGCTATTTTTTGTTGTTTGCACCGGCCAGTCGTCGCGCCTCGACGCATTATCTTGAACGCGCGCTAGGACGCACGCCGCGCTGGCGCGATCGCTACCGGCATTTTTTCACCTTCGCCGCCACCGTCCATGACCGCGTCTATCTGATCAACCGCCGCTACGACCTGTTTGATATTGAAGTTCACGGCGAAGACAGATTGAACCAGTTGCTGGCGAATGGCAAAGGCGTATTCCTGATGGGCGCGCATCTGGGCAGCTTTGAAGTGATACGCGCACTCGGCCGGCAAGGCGACAGTTCGCGCGTTGCCATGTTGATGCACGAAGACAACGCCCGCAAAATCAACGCCATGCTGGCCGCGATTAATCCCGATGCGGTACAGGACATAATTGGCTTGGGACGTCTGGATTCCATGCTCAAGGTCTGGGAGCGACTCGATAAAGGGGCTGCCATCGGCATCTTGGCCGACCGCACGTCGGGCAATGACGCGCGCTGTCCGGTAACGCTGCTCGGCGCCACGGCGAACCTGCCGAGCGGGCCATTTCGCATGGCGGCCATGTTGCGGCGCCCGGTACTGTTCATGACGGGTCTCTATCTGGGCGGCAATCGCTACGCCATCCACTTCGAGCCGGTTGCAGATTTTTCTACGGTAGCGCGCGGGCAACGCGATGCCGCGCTCGAGACGGCCGTCGCGCGCTACGCCATGTTGCTGGACAAATACTGCCGTGCAGCGCCGTACAATTGGTTTAATTTTTTCGATTTCTGGCAAGCCGCGCCTGCGGCGCCACCAGCGGGATCATGATCATGCGACGCCCCTCCCTCGCACCAGCGCTGCGAGCCTTGCGCCACGGACTCGCTGCACTGGTGCTCTTGCTGGCGCCCTTCGGCGTGCGCGCCGCCGAATGGGATATCGACCAGCTCATGCAGGGATTGGCGCAAACCCGCTCCGACCGCGCTATGTTTGTCGAGAAAAAATATATCGCGATACTCGACAAGCCGGTGGAATCCTCCGGCGAGTTGTTTTACACTGCGCCCGACCGCCTGGAAAAACGCACACTCAAACCCAAGCCCGAATCGATGCTGGTCGAGCAAGGCAATCTGCTGATCGAACGCGGCCGTCAAAAACACCGGCTGGCATTGCAGGATTATCCGGAGCTGTCGGCCTTCATCGACAGCATACGCGGCACGCTGGCAGGCGATCGTAAAGCGCTGGAGCGCAGTTTCCGGCTGAGCTTGACTGGCACCGCCGAGCAATGGACATTGCTGCTGGTGCCCATCAACGAAAAAATGCTGACGGTGATCAAGCACATCCGCATTGCAGGCATGCGCGACACCTTACGCAGTGTCGAAATGATCCAGGTCGATGGCGACAAATCAGTGATGCTCATCGAACGGTTGGCTGCACCGTGAGCCTAACCCCAGCGCATCGCGGCCGCACGGCGATAGCCCTGTGGCTGGCGTTTGTCGTGGCGAGCGGCATCATCATTGCACGCAGCGAGTTCACCGCGGATTTGTCGGCGTTTTTGCCGCGCAGCCCCACGCCGGCGCAGCAATTACTGCTGGAGCAGCTTCGCGATGGTCTGGCGTCGCGCCTGATACTGGTCGGCCTTGAAGGCGCCGATGCGGCCACGCGCGCTGGGCTATCCAAAGCAATCGCGCAGCGCCTGCGTGCGCATCCGGCGTTTCTGGTGGTGAATAATGGCGAACCGGTCAGCGCCGAGCGGGATAGAAATTTTCTCTTTAAAAACAGATACTTACTAAGCCCTGCGGTAACGCCCGCGCGCTTTACCGTCGACGGTTTGCATGCGGCGTTGAGCGACAGTATTGATCTGCTCGCCTCGCCCGCGGGACTGTTGGTCAAATCGATGTTGCCGCGCGATCCGACGGGTGAAATGGTGCAGTTGCTCGAACAGATGAACAGCGGCAGTCGCCCCCCCATGATCGACGGCGCGTGGGCATCGCGCGACGGCAAGCGCGCCCTGCTGCTCACGCAAACGCGTGCAGTCGGTTCGGATACCGATGCGCAATATCAAGCGATGAACGCGATCAGGCAAGCGTTTGATACCGCGCGCGGCGCAGACGCTAGCGTTCGATTGCTGATGACCGGCCCCGGTGTGTTTTCGGTGACCTCGCGCGATACCATTAAAAACGAAGTCAATCGACTGTCCATTATCAGCATCGCGATCATTGCGACGTTACTGCTGCTGGTTTATCGCTCGCTGACCGCATTGGTGTTGGGCTTTTTGCCGGTGATCAGTGGTGCGGTGGCCGGCGTTGCCGCGGTCAGCCTGGGTTTTGGCGTGGTGCATGGCATTACGCTGGGATTTGGCACGGCGCTGATTGGCGAGGCGGTGGATTATTCGATTTACCTGTTTGTGCAATCGGAGCAGGGTGACGCAGATCCGCAGCGCTGGATTGATCGCTTCTGGCCCACCATTCGTCTCGGCGTGTTGACGTCGATATTTGGTTTTGCATCGCTGCTGCTGTCCGGCTTTCCCGGCTTGGCGCAACTCGGTTTGTATTCCATCGCCGGCCTGATTGCGGCGGCGGTGGTGACGCGTTTCGTATTACCCTATTTGCTGCCCGCGAACTTTCGCATCCATGACGTATCCGCGCTGGGCCTTATGCTGTCGCGTCTGCTGGCGCGTGCCGCCGTGTTGCGATGGCCGGTGGTGATGGTGCTGCTTGCCGCTGGTGCCGTCATTGCGCAGCACCGTTCAAGCGTGTGGAACGACAAGCTGTCGTCGTTAAGTCCGATCCCGCCCGCCGACGTCGCGCTGGATGCCGCACTGCGTGCCGACCTGGGCGCACCCGACGTGCGCTATCTGGTGGTGGTCACCGGCGC
>JAYUAH010000752.1:0-7046 GCA_043741415.1 Betaproteobacteria bacterium | reverse complement strand
CCAACATCCATGTGCTTACTCGAAACATCATACGAGCCGCCATCGCCATCAAACAGCAACGCAGGCGCGACGGCGCCGCGCACCGCCGGCATGATTTGCGCGCCGGGATTCATTGCCGCGATACGCTGCGACACGGCTTGCGGCTGTGCACTTTCGAGATCGGTTTTGGTCAGCACGATGCGATCCGCGACTGCTACCTGGCGCCGCGAGGTTTCGTGTTGTGCCAGAGTATCCAGCCCCAGCAGCGCATCGACGACGGTAATCACGCCATCAAGCACATAGACGCCGTTCAACTCGCGATCGGCCATCAGCGCGTGCAAGATCGGTGCGGGGTCGGCAAGCCCGCTGGTCTCGATCACCACGCGCTCGAACGGCGGCACGCTGCCTTGCGCGCGCCGCGCGGCCAATTCGCCCAAGGTCAGCGTGAGATCGCTGCGCACTGTGCAGCACAGGCAACCGTTGGAGAGGCGCACGAAACTTTCGTCGCTGGTTTCGATCAGGTCGTGATCAAGCGCAATGGCGCCGAATTCATTGATGATGACCGCCGTGCGTGCCAGCGCCGGATTGCGCAGCAGGTGCGCGAGCAGCGTGGTCTTGCCGCTGCCGAGAAAGCCGGTGATAACCGTTACCGCGATCATGCTAAAAAAATACTTCTTGCCACAGAGGACACAGAGATCACCGAGAAAACTTTGAATCGAGCGCTGGTGTAGCGTTGCCACAAAACTTTTGTACTCGATATCGCTCTATGTTCTTTATGGCTGACTTGGAGTTTCAGCATCATGATTCGGCGGGCGCCGGCACAATACGCACCGCGCTGCCGCGCTCGACGCCCAGCGCGTCGCGCATCGCGGCGAGCAAGCCCACCAGCGAGGCGCACGCGCGCGGACGCAACTCGCGCACACCACCCGGCGCATCACCCGCCGCGCGCCAGCGTGCGAACCAGCGAAACGGGGTGTCGTCCGCGGCGCGTTCGATCCACACGCGCGCGCCACTCGCTGCGTGTATTTCCGCGACTACCGAACCTTGCCCGGCGCACACTTCGCCCGCAACGCCCCACAGCGCAAGGCTGTCGACGAGAAACTCACGCAGCATATTTTCTTCCACGGCTACAACAGCGCGCCGCTGCGGATGTCTTCGGACAGCTTGCGCGGCAGAAAGCGGCCGTCTTTCACGTCGCCGTGGAACTGGCCGCCTTCGACCACCACCTTGCCGCGCAGCACCGTGAGCGAGGGCCAGGCCAGCATTTCATGCCCTTCCCACGGCGAATAATCCTGCTCGTGCAGCATGTCTTTGGTGAGGATGAACTTACGTGAAGGGTCTAGCACCGTGATGTCCGCATCCGAGCCGACGGCCAGCGCGCCTTTGCGCGGATACAGCCCCATGATTTTCGCGGCATTGCTCGACACCAGGTCGACGAATTTTGCGAGGGAGTAGCCACGCCGTCCCACCATTTCCGAGTACATCAGCGACACGCGCGGCTCCACACCGACATTGCCGCCGGTGGTGTCGTCGATGCGCTTGCCCTGGGTTTTGGCCTGGAGCGAACAGCACACTTCGTCGGTGGCGATGGTATGCAGCGTGCTGTCGCGCGTGGCGGCCCACAACGCGTCCTGATCGGCCTGCGCCTTGATCGACGGATAGGTGTGATACATCTGGCCGTTCGGGCGTTGGTAATCTTCCGAGGTGTACATCAGGTATTGATGCAGCGTTTCGCCGTACACCGGCAGGCCTTTGGCGCGTGCCTCGCGTATCGCCTCGACACCGAGTGCCGCGCTCACATGCATGAAGTAGAGCGCGATACCCGGCACGTTTTTCGCGAGCCCCAGCACGCGGCGGAATGATAAATCCTCCGACATCGCGTTGTGCACCTCGGCCATGTTCTCAAATCCTGCGCGATTTTCACGTATTAACTTTTCGTACATATGCATCACGATGTCGTTGTCTTCGCCGTGAATCACACACATGCCGTGCTCACGCGCGACCACTTTGAACACTTCCCAGATGTCGCCGAAATCAACCATGCGCCCACGCCGGCTCGGCGTGATGTCGGTGGTGAACAGTTTCACCGTCGGATAGCCTGCGCGTAGCGCTTCACCGAGCTGACCGAAAATTTCCGGCGGCAGCGCGCCCTCCACCATCACGTGAAAGCTGTAATCGCAATGGCAGTTGTGGGTCCAATCTTTGTGCCGCTCTTCGATCGCTTGTTGGATAGTTTTGCCGTGCGTCCAGCGCACGAAGTCGATCATCGTCGTAGTGCCGCCGTAGAGCGCAGCGCGGCCGACGATTTCCGGACCGTCGGTATAAGTCACGCTGCCGTCGGAATGCGGCGAATACCATTTCAGGTGCACATGCGGATCAATGCCGCCGGGCATGACGATTTTGCCGCGCGCGTCGATCAGGCGTTTTGTCGTTTCAGCACCAAACGAACCGGCAGCGGCAATCGCTGCGATTTTTTCACCTAGTATGGCGACGTCATACGCGGCAACACCTGCGGGCGTCACCACCTGGTCACTTCGTATCACCAGATCGAATATCATAAGTATTTGATTTTAAACAACTTTTTTAAAAGACTTAATAGCGCCGTCAGTTCGCCCACATGACTCCAGTGCTCGCAGTGATCAATCGCGCACTCCACTTCGGTGACACCTTCGCGCGTCAACACTTCACCCGCGAGATCGCGGAATTTTTCGCGCAGCACTGATTCATCGTACGGGTTGTTGAAATCGCCTGCATGACTGTCGACCGCATGCGTCGTGGTACGGCCATCTTTCAGTGTCAGCGTCACTTTTGCGGGTTTCAAGCGCGGCACCTGTGCGCTCATCGCCGCATCTTCCGCCATGCTCACGCGCTGGCGCAATGCGGCAATGACCGGATCACGCAACGCGCTGTCGTCAATCGCGCGATGCCGCGTGTCGCCGCGCACCACCATCACGGCGGCTGCGTGTGGCAACGAATACTTCGACGCAAAATAATTTGGCGGTTGCGGATTGTTCATTACGGATGCGAAGCGATAGGTGGCGAACGCGATGTGCTCGATGTCTTGCGGCTGCGGTTTTAACTCGGCCAGTGCCGCGTGCAGCGCGTCGAGCGCGGGATGGATCGGGTTGCAGCACGCATGCAGGCGAAAATAATTACGCGTGATTTCCCAGCGCGTGCCGAGTTGGTCGAGCAGATGCTCGGTGTTGAATCCGTCGCCGACCATTTTGCCGAGCGCTTCCTCGATGGCGTCCGGCTGCGCTTCGAATCCGGCCGCCGCGAGATCGGGCGCGAACGCGCCGGCAAAGCCGGCCATGCCGCCTGCGACATTCAGCGCGGTGGCGCCGGCACCAGTGTTGGTGTAACTCGGCGTCATCATCATCACCGACGAAATGCGCATGGCAAGGCTCACCCCCGCCGCGTCGAGCCCGCGCATGCGCGCGCCCGCGGCGGCGGCAGCCAGCAGCATCGCCTGACCGTTTTGATGCGCGAACGGACGCGGCGTGAACGCCATGCCGAAGCGCGCGCCGGCTTCGTAGCCGAGCACCAGCGCGGTGAGCAAATCCTTACCGCTGGATCGCGCATGTTCACCCACCGCGAGTATGCCCGGCAGAATTTGCATCGCCGGCTGGCCGGAGGCGAGCCGCAGCCCTTCGCACAACTCAATCGCGCGGCCGGCGATGCCATTTAACAACGCCGCGGTGCGCGGATCGTGCGTGGGCGCGCCCGGCGCGTAGACGGTGGCGCCAGGGCCTGCGGTGCCGGCCATGCGCTCACGCAACGCCGCCACCTCGGGCCGCACCGAGCCGGCGAGTATTACGCCGAGGGTGTCGAGCAGCACCAGCTTGGCGTGCTGTTGCACGGCTGCGGGAATTTGTTCCCACTGCGTCTGCGCAACGAACCGCGCCAGCTTTTCTATCTGCTGTCCCAAGCGTGTTATTCCAGTTTGATACCCGCATCACGAATAATACGCGACCACTTCGCGATTTCGTCGCGCACGAAGCGGTTGAACTCTGCCGGTGTGTTGCCCACGGGTGTTGCGCCTTCCTGCAATGCGCGGTCGCGCACCCCAGGCGACGTCATCGCCTTGGCAATTTCCGCGCTCAATTGCTCGACGATAGCAGCGGGCGTAGCCGCGGGCGCGAACATGCCGAACCAGCCGATCGCTTCGTAATCCTTGTAGCCGAGTTCGATCGCGGTGGGCACCTCGGGCAGCGCAGGCGCACGTTCGCGCGTAGACACCGCCAGCGCGCGCAGCCGCTTGGCGCGGATCAGCCCCAGCACGGTTTCCGGCGTGTTGAACGCGGTGGTCGCCTCGCCGCTCATCACCGCCGTGGTGGTCTGCGGGCCGCCTTTGTACGGCACGTGCGCCAACTGCGTCTTAGTTACCGCCGCGAACAGAGCGCCCGCCAAATGCATGGCGCTGCCCGGGCCGGCCGAGGCGTAGAGCACTTGCCCCGGACGCTCGCGCATCAGACGCACGAAGTCGTGCAAATCTTTCACCGGCAGCGTCGGCAATACCGTGATCACATGCGGCACGCGCACCACCTGCGATACGGGGGTGAAATCTTTGAGCGAGTCGTAGCGCAGTTTCGGATACAGCCCCGGCGTGAATGAAAAAGAAGCCGAGGTCATCAACAGGGTGTAGCCGTCGGCCTGCGCGCGCGCGACAAATTCGGTGCCGATGGTGGAACCCGCGCCGGGACGATTATCGACGATGAATTGCTGCCCGTAGACCTCGCTCAAGCGCTGGCCAAGTATGCGCGCGAACACATCGGTGCCGCCGCCCGGCGTGAAGGGCACGACGATGCGTACGGTTTTTTCCGGATACTTTTGCGCAATGGCGATGCCGGCGAGCATGCCGCACGACGCCACTGCGGCGATTGCTGCGGCCGCTACCGTTGCAGTAATCATAATTGCAGAACTCTAGCGCATCGTAAGAGCGTGCGCCAGTTCGCGCTGTGGACGCGCCAAGGACAGCGGTGAGCGCAAAAATTTTGGCCCTCTCGCGTATTGCCCCGCGCGGCGCATGGTTGTAACCTTGCATGCTAACCATCCCTAAAGGAGAACCCTCAATGTCTATCCAGGTGGGCGCAGCCGCGCCCGACTTCACACTCGCTTCGCACACCGGTACCACGGTGTCGCTGGCGAGTTTCAAGGGTCGCAAGACCGTGGTTGCTTTCATGCCCTTCGCCTTCACCGGTGGATGAAAAAACCAAGTATCCGGGTTCCGTGAGAACTACGACGCATTCAAGAATCAAAATGTTGAAATCCTGCAAATCAGCGCAGACACCGTTCCCAGTCTTAAAGCCTGGGTAGAGCAACTCGGCGGCATGCCGTATCCCTTGCTGTCGGATTACTGGCCGCACGCCGCGGTCGGCAAGGCTTATGGCATTTTCAACGAGGAAAAAGGCTTCGACAAGCGCGCGGCCTATGTGCTCGATGCACAGGGTGTGGTGCGTTTCGCCAAGGTCTACGATCCGGGCACCCTTCCGGAGAGCAAGGAATTGCTGGACGCATTGAGCAAGTGTTGATGTAGCCAGGGCCAGCCGCACGCAAACGCGGCTGGCCTGTTTTGCGTAGTACGAAAACCACCACTGTCGTTCCCGCGCAGGCGGGAACTCATAACACAGTTGCCACTTGCACGAGCGTATGGATTCCCGTTTGCGCGGGAATGACAGGTGTAGTTTTTCGAGCTGGGTTACAACGCAGTTATTCCGATTCAACGGACACCATGACCTACGACCTGCTGATCAAAAACGGAACCGTGGCAGACGGCACCGGTGCGCCCCGGCGTCACGCGGACGTGGCGATACTGAACGGCCGCATCGCCGAAATTTGCGCAAGTGGCACCATCAAAGACAGCGCCAAACAAATCATCGACGCCGACGGACAAATAGTCTGCCCCGGCTTTGTCGATCCGCACACGCACTACACCGGGTGCTGCTGCCGACGTGGTGGTGTTCGATGCCAACAGCATAGGCTCGCCCGAACGCGCGAGCCTGGTGCGCGATTTGCCCGCGCGCGGCGCGCGCAGGGTGGCAAAATCGAGCGGCATTTCGCAGGTGGTGGTGAACGGCACAACGTTGTATCGCGACGGCAAACACAGCGGCGATTTTCCGGGACAGGGCTGCGCGCGTAGCCCTTTTATAAAAAATAATTCAATAAAAACAAATACTTACATAATGATATCCATAGACGAGCGTATCGAAGTTCCCTCCTCGCTAGAAACGGTGTGGGCCATCCTGGCTGATCCGCACGCGGTGGTTGAGTGCGTGGAAGGCGCGGAGCTGGGTGAGCAACACGAAGAAGACGGTTCTTTCGATGCCAAGATGGCGGTGAAATTCGGCCCCGCCAAAATCGGCTTTAACGCGAACGTGTTGCTGAATCTCGACGACGCGGCCAAGTCCGGCAATGTCGTCGCGCGCGGCAAAGACCGCATCAGCGGCACCAAGTTTCAGACCACCATGCACTTTAAAGCGGAGCGCCAGGACGCGCCGGCGGCGCATCCTTTGAGCGCGATTCTGATCAAAGCGGAATGCGAGATCACCGGACGGCTGTCGTCGTTGATTGAAACCGGCGCGAATTTGGTGATCAAGCGCATGACCGCGAGTTTTGCGGAAAAACTGGCCGAACGCTGCGGCGGGGCTAAGGTGGAATGAATTTGAGAAGGAACGGTGGAAAGATAAATTCAAGCCTCAAAGAAATCCCCTCTCCCCGCAAGCGGGGCGAGGGAATAGTGTTGCAGCTACGCGCACTTCATTAGCTGATTGTTAGACGACTTAACCTGGGAGCGTAACCATGAAGGTGTACGAAAGACTATCTCAAGCATTCAAAGCCGAAGGCACCACCAACGTATTCGGCATGATGGGCGACGGCAATATGTACTGGCAGTACGCCAATCAGAAGAACGGCATCATCATGCACGAGGTGCGCCACGAAGGCGTGGGCATGGGCATGGCCGACGGCTGGGCACGCGCCACGCGCAACCCCGGCGTGTGTACCGCGACCTGCGGCCCCGGCACCACGCAACTCGCCACTGCTTTTGTAACCGCTGCGCGCGCTTCGTC
>JAYUAH010000751.1:0-15698 GCA_043741415.1 Betaproteobacteria bacterium | reverse complement strand
CGCGGCGGGTGTGCCCGGATATTTCAGGCGGCAACAATTTCTGGCCGCCGTCGTACAGCCCACGAACCGGCATGCTCTACATCCCCAGTGTAGAAGGTTGCGCGGACGTCACCCCGGACAATACGGCGCACGTGCCCGGTAAATTCGCCGGCGGCACCTATGTCAATGCGGATCGCGTGACCAGTAGCATGGTGTTGGTTGATCCCACCACCGGGCAGCAAAAAATGCGCAAGGAATTGCCCTACCCCAATTCGGCGGGCACGCTCACCACGGCCGGCGGCATTGTGGTTACGGCCCTGCTCGACGGCACCATACTCGCGTTCGACGATCAGACCATGGAGGAACTGTGGCGCATCAACGTCGGCACCGGCTTCAACGCACCGCCGATGACGTACTCGGTCAATGGCAAGCAATACATCGCCATTGCGTCAGGGCTGTGGCGCAATGCACGCAACAAATTGTCGCGCTCGCCGGAAATGCGCAATTTCTCGAACGCGACCATGATATTCGTGTTCGCGCTGTAAACGATCCATGCCAAAGACCCTGTGCAACACGCGCCTCCCGTACGTGTGGCTGGCGTGTGTTGCCGCATTACGACGAGTCTGCATGCAGCGACAAGCGCTGCTACGGTCTCACCGAGGTCGAACTCGGTACACGCACGCCGGCCTTGCCGCCGGGGTCAACGTTGCAGCCGCGCGAGGCCGAAGCCATCGCCGATTATCTACTGGCAAAATTCGTCGGACGCGGCCCAATCACGCGAGCGGAATGCGAGGAAGTCTTCGCTAAAGGCGCCCGATCCTGCGGCGAATATCCTGCACGCCCGTAGCCGCTGCCATCGCACGACGTACCTCTTCTCGCACCGGCGCACAAAAGGTTCTAATCGTTTAATCTTGGTCGATCGACCGCCAGTTGTTTAAGGTCGTTTGTAACATCGACCGCGTTGCGCGACGGATTCACGCCCAGCTACACCTTCGCGACTTTTCCCAGCGGATCGATGAGAAACGTATTGCGCAGGGCGAATTTGAGAAGCCAAAGATCGCGCAGCGAGCCGTGACGCGTGGCCACCTCGCCGGTGCGGTCGGCGAGCAGCGTGAACGGCAGGCGATACTTGCGCGCGAAAGCGGCATGCTTTTCGCTGTCGTCGACGCTCACGCCGCACACGACCGCACCAAGGGCTTCGATGTCATGCATCGCATCGCGGTAGCGTGCCGCCTGCTCAATGCAGTCTGGCGTGTCGTCGCGCGGATAAAAGTACAGCACCAGCCACTTACCGCGAAACTCGTGGCTGTCGCGCATGCGCCCCGCCTGGTCCGGCAGGGAAAAATCTGGCGACGCTTCTCCGGTCTTGGGCACAGTGCGCTGCGCGCGCGCGAACATGCGCCAAAGCAGCAGCGCGACTGCGGCTGCCAGTGCAATCAAAAAACCATTAATCATGAATTTGCCTTCGGCACGCAACATTGATTCGTAATGACGCGTGACATGGGACCGACGTTATTAATCTGTCCGGAAATTATGCCCCCCCAACAGCGTTTTCGGCTGCTCGTGACTGGTCCCATTCATTATACGGGTAGCACGCTGAACTGGATGCAGCGCGCAAAACTAGCGCCCAATGTCATGAACTGGAACGCGAAAAAGCGTGGATACCTCGAAAGGTATCACCGGTAGCGCTGTCTCCCTGATGCCTCGTGATAGACCAACATTCCATAACAGGGTAGAAGCGCTTAATCTATTGCGTTGCTACGGACTGGAGCCTGTGATTCATGTCGCCAAAGCGCCCGCTATGGCTTGAACGGATGGACCTGAATCGCTGGTACGCGATCTCCGGTGATCGCCCCGGCCTCGGCCTGCAGCCGACACCGCTGCACACGCGCTACCTGAACGACAACGATCCGGCAGGCGATCCGCACCTGAATCCCGCACGCACGCTGAAAGAGCGGCTGCGACGGCTGCTGGGACGCGATCCTCAATCACCGTGGCATGGCGCCGTGGGATTTAGCGCGGTCACCGAGGCATGGAACAGCGCCGCCTACGCATCGCGCTTCGGTGTCAGCGGGTCGATGATCGTTTTCGGCGGCGGACACAATGATTATTTCGGCTCCGATGTCCATGCCTTCGATCTCGCACGCAGGCAGTGGCGCCGTATCTCTGATGGTTACGTCAATGGTACCGATGGTGATTATGGCGAGGGCGCGAGCTATGCCGATGCGGTGTATCCGGACGGCTCGCCGCTGCCGCCGCATACCTATGGCTACGTCCAGTATGACCCGCTGGGCAACGATTACCTGCTGCTCAAGGGTCAAACTGAGTTGGGCCCTGCGGTTAAGGCGAGAGCAATACCGCATCTGTTCAATCTTGATACCTTGCGCTGGCGCCACGGCGCACAGCATCCCACGGCAGTGCTCAACGCGGGCGGCTGCACGACCTGGGACGATGCACGCCGTGTGCTGTGGGGGCACGCGGGCGACGACGGCGGTGGCAACGTCTTCATCGGTTTTTATCCCGATGGCGACAACGCCAACACCACTTGCGGACGCTGGACAGATCACTTCCCGAACAAGCTGCCCGGGATCGCCAATCACAACGCCATGCAGATCGACCCGCTGCATGACATTATCGTGGTGTCGGTACACGGGCGTGACGAGTTGCATGCCCTCGACCCTGCCGATCCGGCACGGGCGATCAGGCGCTTGCGGTCCGTGGGGTCAAAACCGCTGCTGCAGCCCTATGCGGCATTGGAATATGCACCGAACATCGCACGTCTGGTTTACTTCTCGCCGCTGGACGGCGGCATGGTGTACACCATTGCGCCCGCGCATCAACGACATGCCGGACGTGAGGTGATCGAGGAATATACCTGGCAGGCACACCCGCCCGCAGCCGGGAGCCGGGACCCAATCACCGACGCAGCGGACCATTCGCGCTTTGCGGTGAACAGGTCTCACGTCTTTGGACGATTTCGCATTGCGTCACTGGAAGGCATCGATGTCGCCATTCTGGTTCGGCATGTCGACAGCGCGGTGTATGCGTGGCGGCTGAACTAACACTTGAAACGCGCGACGTTGCTACGGCGCCGCACTCACGATCTCGACTCAATGCCGCCAGAAGCGGTCGTAGAGGCTGAATACCAACTCAAGCGCGATAATGGCGATGATGTACCACTCGAGTTTGTGGCTGGTACGGGTGGAAATCAGATCGACGAGCGTATCGGCCGTTTCGCGGATGACGACGAGCTTACGTTCGATGGCGCGGGCGCGCTGCGGCAAGTCGTATTCGTCGACGAGCTTGGCCCAGAAACGCTCCAATCCGGGGTGATCCCATAACACATCGGGCTTTTCGTCGAGATCAACGCGCGACGCCATGCGCTGCTGAATCGACAACGCTTCGCCGATTTGTTCCAGCAACGTATGTTGGGGCGCGCTTGGCAATTTGCCGGCACTCAAGCTGTCGGCAATCGGCGTGATGCGCTCGAAGGCTTTGGCGATGCGATGTTCGTCGTACGCAAGCGCCACGGAAACAGCGAGGACTTCAGCGACCAGCAGCAGCCGGTTCGGTTCGGCATTTTTCAGTTGGATCGCGCCGGACGAGGACAGTAGCTCGTCGTCCTCGGGTTTGATCACAAGTTGGGCGGCTTCGATCTCGCGCGTGCCGAGCGGCGCGACAATGCGCGCGCCCAGCCCACGGATAAGATCGTCTTCCTCGATCGGCGTCAGGCCCACGAACACCGCAGCGCCAGATTTGAACAGGATGACCGAACCGCCCGTCTGCGTGCGAAAGGCCAGCGGATCCGACGAAAAAGCGTCTTCGCGCTCGAGGCCTTTCAGGTCGATGCGCTCGCCGAGCTGCACTGCACGCACCGGAATCGCAAGCGCAAGCGCCGACGTCATCATCTCGTTCATGGCTAGCTCATTTCAGCCGCTACGGACCTTCAAACATCGGCCTCACGCCGTATCGCTGTCGTCCATGGTTGAATCCGCGGTATCGCTAACATCCGAAAAATCTTCGGCAGCAGCCGTATTCGCGGCGAGCGCCTGCGTGGGCGGCGTCACCGGTTCCGTCGCGGCATTCGCGCCGGCATTGTGATGTCCCATCATCCCCTGAATGCCCTGAAACAAGAACGAGCCGGCTACTACACCTGCCGCCGTGGTGGCAACGGTACCCAGCATGCCCGAACCCCACGAGCTGGCCGGTGCCGGTGACGCCACAGGCGCTTGCATACCCGGTCGATTCAGCGGAGCAGCGGCGACAGCAGCCTGCGCCACGTTGGCAGCGGGCGCCGATGTTCCCCAGGCATGGGGCCCACCGAGAAAACCGCCGCGCGCGTCGGGTTGTAACTGGTTCAAGTCCGCCTGTAACTTCGCCACCTGGGCCTGAGCGGCCTGCAACGCAACGTCCAATCCGATCGCGCGTTGCACCAGCAGATAGGCTGCTTCCGGCTGACGCGCACACGCCTCGCGTATCAGCGCCTCGGCTTCACTGTCTTTCTGCCCGGCTTGGGCCTGCGTCAACTGTTGAAGAAAAGTGGTGATGAGTTCGCGTTCTTGCGGTGTCATGTTTGTTCCTTGGGTAATCCGAAGTTCCTATTATGATCGTTACGCGGCGTGTGACGCAGAGGATTTCGCAGGTACAGCACTATTTTTTGCTTCACGCGTTACAGCGGGCCTGTTGCACGGGGCTCGCGTTGCGCCACCCGCGAGAAAACCCGCACGTAAACACGTAAACGAGGCTTTACCCTGGAATGGCTTACGGCGCGGTCGTCGCGCTGGTGCGCGATGTAATCGTGGCCTGCACCCGATTGTTCGTGCGATTGTCCTCGAATGTCCTCGAATGTCCTTAATTGAGGCCGATCCCCTGTCAATCTTATATGTGCGCTGCCGCACGGAGTGATCCAGCGCAATACCGAATACTTGCCCTCATTAGTTTAGCGATGACATGAACATACCATGGTACAACTCCATTCGCTTTCTGGGTCGGGCGCATTGCCATGTTGGCCGAAGCGGCGGTATGCAAGACGATAGTGACATCAGCGCCGGCAGCACGCCGCGCAATGCTGCGCTGGACAGGCAGCCGCGCCCGCAATGGGTGGGCCGCGCAGAGCGCGGCACTGCACTGGCGCTGCGTCTGATCACCTGGGTGGCGCTCACGCTGGGCCGGCCCACGGCACGTGTGCTGCTGTACCCGGTTTGTTTTTACTTTCTGATTTTTTCATCGGCGTCACACGCTGCATCGACCCAGTATTTGCGCAAAGTATTGGCGCGCAAGCCCACGCTTGGTGATGCGATTCGTCACTGCCATGCTTTTGTCGCGACCCTCCTCGATCGCGTTTTTTTGTTCAACGATCAATACGCGCGGTTCGACGTGCGCGTTCATGATGAAAGCATACTCGCCGACTTGACGGCGCGTGGCGAAGGCTGCTTTCTGCTGGGGGCGCATATGGGCAGCTTCGAAATCATTCGCGCACTGGGCAGGCACAACACGGGGACGCGGATCAGTCTGGTCATGTATGAAGAACACGCCCGCAAGTTCTACTCGGTGCTGCGCGCGGTGAATCCTCAACTCGGCCTTCAGGTCATTGCACTGGGCAATGTCGACTCCATGTTGAAGGTGGAAGCGGCACTGAATCAAGGCGAAATCATCGGCATGCTGGGCGACCGCACCTTCCAGGGCGAGGGCACCGTTGCATGCCGGTTCCTGGGCGAGCCGGCGCACTTTCCAACGGGCCCGTTTCGCCTCGCTGCCCTACTCAAACGGCCTATCGTGCTGATGTTTGGGTTGTATCGCGGCGGGAATCGTTACGATGTTCACTTTGAACGTCTCGTCGATACTTGGCAAGGGCCGCACGCGGCACGCGCGGCCCTACTCGAACGGGTGCTGCACCGTTATGTAGAACGACTGGAACACTACTGCCGTGCGGCCCCTTACAATTGGTATAACTTTTATGACTTCTGGCGGTAGGCTATTGATGCACTACCGCTACCAACCGCCTTGCTCCTGCGTGGCATTGATTTTGTGGATGCTCAGATCGGAGCCGTCGAATTCTTCTTCTTCGGTGAGGCGCAGACCCAACACGACTTTGAGTAGGCCGTAGAGGATCGCGCCGCCGGCCACGGCAACGGCGATGCCCATGGCGGTGCCGATCACTTGCGCACCGAAGCTCACGCCGCCCAAGCCGCCCATGCTTTTCGGCCCGAAAATACCGCAGGCGATGCCGCCCCATGCGCCGCACAGTCCGTGCAAGGGCCATACGCCGAGCACGTCGTCTATTTTCAAACGGTTTTGCGTCATGGTGAACATGAACACAAATAAGCCGCCCGCCACCGCACCCGTAGCCAGTGCGCCCAGCGGATGCATCACGTCGGAACCGGCGCATACCGCCACCAGCCCCGCGAGCGGGCCGTTGTGCACGAAGCCCGGATCGTTGCGTCCGGCGATCAGTGCCGCGACGGTGCCGCCGGCCATCGCCATCAACGAATTGACCGCCACCAAACCGGAAATCTTGTCTATGGTTTGCGCCGACATCACGTTAAAGCCGAACCAACCCACCGCGAGTATCCATGCGCCAAGGGCCAAAAACGGGATGCTCGACGGCGGCTGCGCGGTGACGCCGCCGCTTTTCGGATAGCGCCCGCTACGCGCGCCGAGCAGAATCACCGCCACGATCGCCAGCCAGCCGCCCACCGCATGCACCACCACTGAACCTGCAAAGTCATGAAACTTGGCGCCGGTAGACGCCTCGATCCACGCTTGTACGCCGTATTTATCGTTCCACGCGATGCCTTCGAAGAACGGGTAGATCACGCCGACGATCACGGCAGTCGCAATCAATTGCGTGTAAAACTTGGAACGCTCCGCAATGCCGCCGGAAATAATCGCCGGCACTGCCGCGGCGAAGGTCAGCAGGAAAAAGAATTTGGTCAGCTCAAAACCGCTTTTTTCCGCAAGTTTATCGGCGCCGACAAAAAAATCCACGCCGTAAGCCACGCTGTACCCGACGAAAAAATACGCCATGGTCGACACCGCAAAATCGCACATGATTTTGACCAGCGCGTTGACCTGATTCTTGCGGCGCACGGTGCCCAGTTCCAGAAAGGCAAAGCCCGAGTGCATGGCCAAAACCATGATCGCGCCGAGCAGAATGAACAGAGTGTCGTTACTAATTTTTAGCGCTTCCATTTGGTGCTCCATGTGATGAATATCCGCACCAAATAAGCAATATTCGTTCCAAACATTAAGTATTTGTTTTCAAACAATTATTTATTTTAAATTCAGAATTTATGCACCAATAATGTTCAAACATCATTATTTAAGCACTGTTATAGTGCTACAAACGCACCACATACACAGCCAAACATGCACCAAAAAAGATGGCGCCAAAATACCCACACGAGTTGTCGTTTTCATTCACATTCCGTTCATAAGTCGTTGAGTGATAAGACTATTGAACGTATAGTCTGCGCATCCTAACCCCTCGTCTGCGTAACCGTGGCCCTCAATCAGAACGCGCCCCAAAGCGACCGCCCCCTCATGCTGGAACAGGTTGTCGCCGATCTGATCGCGGACAAGCTGGTGGGCAAAGAAGCCGGCGAACAATTGCTGGTCAATCGCCGCTCGTTCCACTCCACGCAACACCCGCTGATTCTGATCGCGAATCAAAAGTGGAAGGATTTGCGCGATCCGCGCAAGACCCTGCATCTCGAAGTGCTCACCCAGTGGCTGGCGGAAAAATCGCACCTCGACTACTTTCACATCGATCCCTTCAAGGTGGATTTCGCAGCGGTAACCAAGGTGATGTCCAACGCCTATGCCGACCGCTTCAAAATTCTGCCGGTGGCGGTCAGCGGCAGCGAAGTCACCGTCGCCACCGCCGAACCCTATGTGCGCGAGTGGGAGGCGCAATTGCGCCAAGTGCTGCGCCTGGAGATCAAGCGCGTCATCGCCAACCCGGTTGAAATTCAGTCGTATATCGTCGAGTTCTACAACCTGGCGCAATCGGTCAAAACCGCATCGGCCAAGGACAAGGGCGCGTACAGCGACGTCACCAATTTCGAACAACTGGTGCAGCTCGGACACAGCGGCAAACTCGACGCCAATGATTCGCACATCGTACACATCTGCGACTGGTTGTTTACCTATGCGTTTCAGCAACGCGCGAGCGACATCCACATCGAGCCGCGGCGCGACGTCGGCAACGTGCGCTTTCGTATCGACGGCGCGCTGCATCAGGTGTATCAAATTCCCTCACCGGTATTAGCCGCGATGACCTCGCGCATCAAGATTCTCGGCCGCATGGACGTGGTTGAAAAACGCCGCCCGCAGGATGGCCGCCTCAAAACGGTGTCGCCGGAAGGCAATGAAGTAGAACTGCGCCTGTCGACCATGCCGACGGCATTCGGCGAGAAAATGGTGATGCGTATTTTCGATCCGGAGACGCTGGTCAAGGATTTCAAAGACCTCGGCTTCGGCGAAGAAGATGAACGCAAATGGAAGCAGATGGTCGGCCAGCCGCACGGCATTGTGCTGGTCACCGGGCCCACCGGCTCGGGCAAAACCACCACGCTGTATTCGACGCTCAAAATGCTGGCAACCTCCGACGTCAACGTGTGCTCGGTGGAAGACCCGATTGAAATGGTCGAGCCCGCGTTCAACCAAATGCAGGTGCAGCCCGCGATCAATGTCACCTTCGCCAGCGGCATCCGCACCCTCATGCGGCAGGATCCGGACATCATCATGGTCGGCGAAATTCGCGATCTGGAAACCGCGGAAATGGCCGTGCAGGCCGCACTCACCGGCCACCTGGTGCTGTCGACGTTGCACACCAACGATGCGCCATCGGCGATCAGCCGGCTGATCGATTTGGGCGTGCCCGGCTACTTATTGCAATCCACCTTGCTCGGGGTGATGGCGCAGCGCCTGATCCGCACCATTTGTCCGCACTGCAAAACGCAAGTGGATCTCGACGATGCCACGTGGGACAACCTGGTCGCGCCATGGAAAGCACCCAACCCGAAAGGCACCACGGCCGTGGGCAAAGGCTGCCTCGAATGCCGGCTCACCGGCTACATGGGCCGCATCGGCATTTATGAAACCATGGTGCTGTCATCCGAAGTCAAACGGCATATTACCGACACCACCGATCTCGAAAGCTTTCGCAACGCCGCCTACCAGGACGGCTTGAAACCGCTGCGCATCAACGGCGCGATGAAAGTCGCCGCGGGCCTCACCACCATCGACGAAATTCTCAAAACCGCGCCACCGCCGGGCGGTGAGCGGCGTCAGATCGACCGATAAAAAATTCAATAAAAACAAATACTTACGCTATTATTACCGCTTACCGACCAGACCAGCCTGTCGATTTTCACCGCCGACGAAATTCTGCGCATGACGGCCAGCGGCGAGGTGGCGGTGATTCGCGGCTGGGGCGCCGCACCTTTACTCGAACCTATTCCGCATGTGGTGCACGTGTGCGCGCCGTTCGATATGCGCGCGCAGCGCATGATGGAGCGGCTCGATACCGGCGACCGCGCCTTCGCGGAAAAAGAAATCCGCCTGGCGGAAGAAGCCATCACGGCGATCACGCGCTGCCATTTCGACACCATCGACGTTTCAGGCGCCCACGCCACCTTGAGCGGCATCATTGAAAACGACGCTGCGCTTAAACCCGCGGCAGATATCGCCGCCGCCGTGCCGGGCGTGACAGGCGTAACCAATGCGTTGAAAAGTACCCGTCGCGCGCATCGCCGGCTGAGCAGTTAAACAGCGCATGCCGTGAAGCCGTCACCGGGAATCAGAATTCCTTCCAATCGCCGTCGTTCCCATTCGGCGGGGTCAGGCGCGCCGCTTTAGCCGTAGACAGTTGAGTGGTGTGCACGGCCGGCGCGGGTGATACGGACGTGTGCTTCATCGCGGCCGATAGCGCAGGACTCGGCGGCGCATGTCCGTCATCGCGCGGACTGGTGCGCCGCTCGACCACCTTGAAACGCGCCACCACTTTCGACAGCACCTCGGCCTGATCGGACATTTGCTGCGCGGTAGCGGCCGCCTGCTCCACCTGCGCGGCATTTTTCTGGGTGGAATCATCCATCCGTATAATCGCCTGATTCACCTGCTCGATGCCCGCACTCTGCTCCTGTGACGCTGCGGCAATTTGGGCGATGATGTCGCTCACGCGCTGCACTGCAGCGACAATGTCCTGCATGGTCTTGCCGGTGTCGCCCACGATGCGTGCGCCGCCTTCGACTTTGCCCGCGGAGTTGCCGATCAGCATCTTGATTTCCCTGGCAGCGTCTGCGCTGCGTCCGGCAAGGGAACGCACTTCGGCGGCTACCACCGCAAAGCCGCGCCCCTGCTCGCCCGCGCGCGCGGCTTCCACCGCAGCATTCAGCGCGAGGATATTGGTCTGAAACGCGATGCCGTCAATGACACTGATGATGTCTGCAATTTTGCGCGAACTGTCGGAGATTTCGGTCATGGTTTGCACCACCTCGCCGACCATCTGCCCGCCTTTGCGCGCAATGTCGGACGCGCCCGACGCCAACCCCGCAGCCTCGCGCGCCCGTTCTGCATTCTCGCGCACGGTGGCGGTGAGTTCCTCCATCGAAGAAGCGGTTTCTTCAAGACTCGCTGCAAGTTGCTCGGTGCGCGTCGATAGATTCGAATTGCTGGATGCAATTTCGCGCGACGACAGTGCGATGCTGCCGGTGGCATTGCGCGCCTCGTGCACAATATCGGCCAGACTCTTGTTCATCACATCAAGCGCGCGCATTAATTGGCCCGCTTCATCGGTGGATTGCGTGTTGATGACGGAGGTGAGATCTCCGCCCGCCACGATTTGCGCCACCAGCACCGCCTCATTCAGCGGCCGCATGATCACACGGCGCAGCCAGAACATCAGCAGCAAACCCAGAATCAGCGCCAATAGCGCGGCCGCCACGTAGGTCGCACGCCCGCTGGCGGCACTGGCGACGACGTTGTCGCCGCTGGTTTCCAGCGCGCGTTTTTGGTAGTCGACCATTTTGTTGAGCGTGCCGACATAGCTATCAATGGCGGGCACCATGCGCTGGTCCACCAGATTGCGCGACGCCTCCACGTTGCCGGCCTTGCGCGCTTCAAGTGCTACCGTGCGTGCAGCAATGTAGGCCTTACGCTTTTCGCCCACCTCGGCGAAAATGGCCTTGGCTTCGTCGGTGGTGAGCATCGCTTCCACCTGTTTTTGCAGTTCGGAAATGCGCTTGGTGGTCGCTTCCAGCGTGGGTGTCAGCAGTTTCTTGATGTCTTCATCGTCCGAGCGCGCGAGCACCAAAGCACGCACCGAATTAGCCTTGGTCTCGGAGTACCAATCCCAAATGATGCGCTCTTCCTTGGCATCTACACTGATGATGCTGTTCACACGCGCCACCATATCGCCCAGGCGCCAGTAGCCGAGCGCGGTCATGGCAATCATCAGTGCCACCAACAGAGCAAACCCCACTACGATCTTTGTCGCGATTTTCATCCTTCAACGCCTCCTGTCTCAGACCGCATTTAGAGGAAGTCTGCCCCAAAACCGCTCCAACAACAAACTTCACTTCATTGTTCCGGTCGTCTTTTTACACCAACGAGTGTCAACATGACGCGAATTTTGCGGAGCCCGACGCAAACTAGCATCAATGTGCCTTGGTCAACAAGCGCATCCCCCGATCCAACCCGTCCAGCGTCAGCGGAAACATACGGTCGCCCATGATATCTTTGGTGATGCGGATCGACTCGTGGTAAGCCCACAGCGTTTCGGACTGCGGATTGATCCAGATGGTATTCGGATACACCTGCAGCACGCGCTGCAACCACAGCGCGCCCGGTTCTTCGTTGGTGTGCTCCACGCTACCGCCGGGGAAGGTGATTTCGTACGGGCTCATGGTGGCATCGCCGACGAATATCACTTTGTAATCGTGCGCGTACTTGTGGAGGATTTCCCAGGTGCCGATGCGTTCGTTGTGGCGGCGGCGGTTGTCTTTCCACACGCGCTCGTACAAAAAATTGTGAAAGTAAAAATATTCCATGTGCTTGAACTCGGTGCGCGTTGCCGAAAAAAGCTGCTCGCACACGCGGATGTGATCGTCCATCGAGCCGCCGACATCGAAGAACAGCAGCACTTTCACCGCGTTATGGCGCTCCGGCACCATTTTCAGATCCAGCCAGCCGGCGTTCTTGGCGGTGGAGCGTATGGTGTCTTCCATGTCCAGTTCATCGGGCGAACCGGTGCGTGCGAACTTGCGCAACTTGCGCAGCGCCACTTTGAGATTGCGCGTGCCCAGTTCAACGGTGTCATCCAGGTTTTTATATTCGCGCTGATCCCACACTTTGACCGCACGGCGCTGGCGCGACTTGTCTTGCCCGATGCGCACGCCTTCGGGGTTATAGCCATAGGCGCCGAATGGTGACGTGCCCGCGGTGCCTATCCATTTGCTGCCGCCCTGGTGCCGGCCTTTTTGTTCTTCGAGACGTTTTTTGAGCGTCTCCATCAGTTTGTCCCAGCCGCCCATGGACTCGATATATTGTTTTTCTTCTTCGGTCAGCGTTTTTTCGGCGAGCTTGCGCAGCCATTCTTCGGGGATGCGCGCTTCGATGCCTTCGAGATCGATTATGCCTTTGAAATAGGCCGAGAACACGCGGTCGTAGCGGTCGAAGTATTTTTCGTCTTTCACCAGGCAGATGCGCGCAAGATGATAAAAATCCTCGACGCTGCCGAAGATCACCTGCTTTTCAAAACCTTGCAGCAGCACCATGAACTCCTTGATGGAGACCGGCACGCCGCCTTCTTTCAGCTTCAAAAAAAACTCGATTAACACCGTTGCCATTCCCTTCAGCCACGTATATTAAAAAACTCAATAAAAACAAATACTTATGTAAACATACCACACTAACGCTGTTATACCTGCTTACAATTTGTAACGGCTTTTCGCGCGACGCCAGCGTTACTATAACGGTGCGCGAAACAACATCGCCACGCAACAACAGTAAAGGAGAACATCATGCGTAAATATATCCTCTCGATGATTGCCGGTCTTGCGCTGCTTGCCGCAGGCGGCATTTCAGCGGCCCATGCAGGCGTGTCGGTTTCCATCGGTATTCCGTTTCCCGCACCCGTCTATGTTACACCGGCGCCGGTGTACTACCCCGCGCCGGTGTATTACGCGCCGCCGCCCGTCTACTACCCGCCGCGCGTGGTTTACGCGCCGCCGGCCTACTACGCCCCGCCCCCCTACTACGCGCCGCGAGTCGTTTACGCTCGCCCGTACTACGGCCATGGTTACTATGGTCATGGGGGCCATGGGGGCCATGGGGGCCATGGTGGTCATGGTGGTCACTGGCGCTAAGCTTATTTCGTAATTCACGGCACTCCATTCAACACGCGCCCGGCGCCATCCGGGCGCGTTTTTTATTGCTACGCCGCCAGCACCCCTTGCCACAGCTTCAATTTCTTGTCGAACGCCAGCGTATACGCCGGACTCGATGACGGCAGCACCAGCGTCTCATAACCGGCATCCGCAAACACCGGCGCAAAGCGCCCCGCCGTCTTGCCATTAAAACACACGCGCTTTAAACCGCGTGCCACCCGCGTCACTTTGCGAAAATCATTGTCCACCGCGTTGCGTATCGCGCTGTCGAGTGCACCGGCGCGCTCGCATTGATGCAACACATCCCACAAGCCGATGTTGTGCCGTAACAAAATCGGCAGCCGCTGCGCGTACTCCATCTCATACAGCGGTTCGTTCAGCAGTTGGCCCATGAGTTTCCAGAAATGATTCTGCGGATGTCCGTAATACTGCATTTTTGCCAGCGACGCCGGGCTCGGAAAACTCCCCAGTATCAATACCTCAATATGCTCGTCGACGACCGGCGGAAAGCCCCTGGGCATAAACGCACCATTATTTTTTGCGCGTCATGAACACCAGGCGCTCGAACAGATGCACATCCTGCTCGTTTTTGAGCAGTGCGCCATGCAGCGGCGGAATGATTTTGTGCTGATCGGTGCTGTGCAGCGTCTCGGGCGAAATATCTTCCGCCACCAGCAATTTGAGCCAGTCGAGCAACTCAGAGGTGGAGGGTTTTTTCTTCAACCCCGGCACATCGCGAATTTCGAAAAACGCATTCAGCGCCTGGCTCAGCAGATTTTTCTTCAAGCCCGGAAAATGCACCGCGACGATTCGCTCCATGGTCTCGCGATCGGGAAAACGGATGTAGTGGAAAAAGCAGCGCCGTAAAAACGCATCCGGCAATTCTTTTTCATTGTTACTGGTGATAATCACCAGCGGCCGCTGCGCCGCCTTGATCAACTGCTGCGTCTCGTAGACGTAAAACTCCATGCGATCCAACTCGCGCAGCAAGTCGTTGGGGAATTCAATGTCCGCCTTGTCCACCTCGTCGATCAGCAGCACCGACGGTTCGTTGGTCGCAAACGATTTCCACAACATGCCCTGCACGATGTAATTGGAAATGTCTTTCACCTTGGCGTCGCCCAATTGCGAATCGCGCAACCGCGACACGGCATCGTATTCATACAGCCCATGCTGCGCCTTGGTGGTGGACTTAATGTGCCACTCGTGCAGCGGACGCTTCAACGCCTTCGCCACCTCGAGCGCGAGCATGGTTTTACCGGTACCAGGCTCGCCCTTGATCAGCAGCGGGCGCTCCAGCGTAATCGCGGCATTCACCGCCAGCATCAGATCATCGGTTGCGACGTAGTTTTCGGTGCCTTCGAAACGCATGGTGGATTCCTTGACGATTAATCTTTACAAAACACACGACACCGTTCGGGCTGAGCTTGTCGAAGCCTTGCCTCGTAACCCGCCCTTCGACACGCTCAGGGCGAACGGGGTTGGTTTAGCGGCAATTATAACGACTGCGGCAAATCTTCCTGGCGGTCGATATCGAAAATTACACCCGGATCATCTGTCTCGACCAGCCGAATGTGCGCATGATGGCGCTTAATCACGGCACGCGCGCCCTCATCGCCACCGAGGCGCAACAACTCGTCACGTAGCCGCGCACTAAAACCCACCGGATGCCCGCGCTCTCTGCGGTAACTCGGTGCCGCTATCAGCGCGCCACCTTCAAGCGCCTCGACGATGTGTCTGATCGTCGCCGGCTGGATGCGCGGCATGTCGGCCAGCGCCACCACCCAGCCCGCCGCGTCGCGCGTGTGCGCGATCACGTGCGCAAGGCTCACCCCCATGCCGTCGGCCGCATTCGCACACTGGGTGACCGCGACGCCTTCGGCTTGCAGCAAACGCGTGAGTGCTTCGCTGTCGGGACGCACCACGGCCGTCACCGCCAGCCCCGCAGCTTGCAGGTTACGTGCGGCGCGCACACCGATGGCCACACCGTCTAATGCATGCAAGAGTTTTCCGCCACTGGAGTTCACCCCGTTGCCGAAGCGTGATCCCGCGCCGGCGGCGAGTAAAATGCCGGCAATGGGTGATGTTGGCGGCGGGTTATTGCTCATCGTCAGTCGATTATACGCAGCGTGCGCTGTTACTTTTTGCGCAGCCAACAAAAGCCCCGCCGAAGCGGGGTTGTTGTGCTGTTGGCCTGCTGGTGTCCCTGTTGGTGTCCCTGCTGGTGTCCGCCTGCTGGTGTCAGGTCTTGCCTTTTGCCTCGTTCATCGCTATCAACCGGCTCACCCGCGACACCGACAGCCCGGCAACCTCGGCTATCGCCGTTTG
>JAYUAH010000750.1:0-7058 GCA_043741415.1 Betaproteobacteria bacterium | reverse complement strand
TTAAAAAACTATTTAAAATCAAATACTTACATCACTTACCGCCACATCAGTCCACCCGCGCGCCGGAGGCTTTGACGATGGCACCCCACACCGCCGTTTGTTCACGCAGCAGCGCGTCGCACTGTTCAGGACGCGAGCCGACGATTTCAATGTCGGCCTGCGCGAGACGCGTGCGCACCTCCGGCGACTGCAAGGCTTTGACGATATCGGCGTTGAGTTTGTTGAGCACCGCCGGCGGCGTACCGGCGCGCGTGACTATCGACCATAAGCCGATGCCCGCTCGATACGCCGGCAGCGATTCACTGACGGTCGGCACATCGGGCAGCGACGGCGCGCGCTTGGGACTGGTGCTGGCAATCACGCGCAGTTTGCCGGATTGTATGTACGGTACCGCTTCGATCAGCACCGTGGCGATCAATGGCACACGACCCGGCAGCACATCGAGCATCGCCTGATTGCTGCCCTTGTACGGCACGTGCTCAATTTTGATATCAGCCGCAAGGCGCAAGGCCTCCCCGGCAATATGGTTTGAAGTGCCGGAGCCGCCGGTGGCATAGCTGATTTCGCCGGGGCGCGCCTTGGCGAGTTGCACCAGTTCTTTCACATTCTTCGCGGGAAATGACGGATGCGTGAGCAGCAATCCGTAAAGATTACCGATTTGCGTGACGCACGAAAAATCCTTTTGCGTGTCGTACGGCAGCTTCGCATACAGCGTGGCATTAATCACATGCGCGGTGATGGCGTGCAACAACGTGTAACCATCGGCTGGTGCTTTAGCGGCAACCTCGGAACCGATAGTGGTGCCGCCGCCGGGCCGGTTTTCCACCACCACTTGCTGACTCCAGGTGTCGCCGAGTTGGCGTGCGAGTGTACGCGCAAAGAAATCGGTTTCACTGCCGGCGGGCAACGGCAGGATGTAGCGTACGGCGCGGGCTGGAAATGTTTGTGCAGTAATCACCGCGGAGTACAGAAACGCGGCCACCGCTGTCGCAATCCACTTCGTCGTGCAACGGCCTCGACCGTAGCCCATCATGGCTTCCTCGCATTCGATTTGCCGCAGGTTGTGAATTTAGCAGCATCGCCCGTCGCGTGCAAAAGCCACGAGCGTGAGTAATAATGCAGCACTGTCATAGTCACGGAGGCATGCCATGTCGATTCAAGGATTGGGCTACGTCGGGATGCAAGCGCGCGATCTCGATGCGTGGCGCAGGTTCGGCACCGACGTGCTCGCGATGCAGGTGATCGAACGCGACGCGGACACCGTCGCGCTGCGCATGGACGAACGCTGCCAGCGCGTACTGGTGGAACGCGGCGATACCGATGCGCCGGCGTTTTTTGGCTTTGAAACCGCTAACGCGCACGCGATGCAAACGGTAACTAGCAAACTTCAAGCAGCGGGCGTCGCCCTCACCCGCGCCACGGAAAAAGAATTGGCGCTGCGCCGGGTTGAAGCCATGGCGTGGTGCCACGATCCTTCAGGCAACCGCATCGAAATCTTTCACGGGCAAGCGCTGGGCGACGGCCCGCTCACCTTGCCGCGCCCGCACGGCGGCTTTCGCACGGGGCCGCTGGGCGTGGGGCATACGGTGTTTCACGTCGAGGACATCGAGGCGTCGAGCAAATTCTATCGCGAGCTATTGGGCTTTCGGCTGTCGGATTACATGATGAAGCCGTACCGACTGATGTTCATGCGCGCCAATCCGCGCCATCACACGGTAGGGCTGTTGCAATCGCCGAAGAACGGAGTGCATCACGTGATGTTCGAAGTGCTGGCACTCGACGATGTCGGCCGCTCCTACGATGCCGCGCTCGAAAACTGGCGCATCGGTCAAACCCTGGGCCGCCACGCCAACGATTGGGCACTGTCGTTCTACGCCTTCTGTCCGGCGGGATTCATGATGGAAGTCGGCTTCGGCGGACGCACGGTGGACGAGGCCACATGGACGCCGCGCGAAGTCACTCAAGGCGGCAGTATGTGGGGCCACGATCGCTTGTATCTGGATGACGAGCGCCGCCGTGCCGCCAACGAAGTGCGGCGCCTGGTGGTCAAAGCGGGTCTCGGTGCGCCGCTGCAAATTACGCGCGGGCAGTATAACGAAGTGAAGTAAACGTCTTGCTGCTCAGCGCGCCGCGTGATCAATGCGCCGCGCGTGTCCCGCGGCGAATTTTCCATCCAGCGCATCACACAGCCAGTCGGCGACGTGCAAATAAAAATCCGGCAGGCGGTTGCCGAAGGTGTGAGTTTCGTTTTCGTACACCCACAACTCCTTGGGGCACTTGAGACGCTCAAATAGTGCCTCGGCGTCTTCCAGCGGACACAGTTCGTCGAACTCGCCCATCGCCAGCAGGGTCGGGCATTTGATGTTGTCGGTAATCGGCATCAGCGTCATTTGCAACGCCATATCGTCGAACGCGGCTTCGTCGTAAATGTTCGACATGTACATGTAGTTGGCGCGATAAGCCGGCTTGCTGTGTTTGAAGATGGTGTCTTTCTGGCCGTAGACACCCATCGCGCCGACGATCGCTTTTACGCGCGCGTCGTGCGCTGCAATGCGCGGCACCCAGTAGCTGCCCATGCTCCAGCCGTAAGCGCCGATGCGGTGTGCATCGATTTCAGGCAGCGTCTGCAGAAAATCAATCGCCGCCGCACCCGCGCGCTCAAAGTTATCCAGTGTCACCCAGTTCTCGCGCACATTGCTTTCGCCTTGGCCGGGGCCATCTATCGTTAAAGTTGCCATGCCGCGCCGACGAAAGTGATTGTGATAAGGGCTCGGCATGTACTCCTTGATGGTGTCCATGCCCGGCACCACCAACACGCACGGCGCCTCCTTGACGCCGGGCACGGTTTGCAAAATACCTGGAATGGTTTTGCCGTTCTCGAACGGAATTTCGACGCGGCGCACAGGCGCTTCGTCAAACAGCGCAGTGAATTTTTCGTAGCAGCGAATCATGCGTGCATACAACTCTCGCTTCTTCGGCGTGTTCGCATGGATCACGCCGCACGCCGGGCCGTAGTACAGCGCGGCACGGTAATAAAACTCCGCGGCACTTTCCCGATGGCCCGCGGCTTCGGCGTCACGCGCGAATGTTTCCTCCTGCTGCGCGGTGCGCACCCATTCCTTGACCACCGCGCCGGGCACCTTGATACGTTCGGTGGTGCGCTTCACGTCGGCCGGACGAAAACCCCACTCCACGAACATCGTGGCGCGAAAGCCGTAGACATCGAGCACCTTGTAAAATTCTTCGGTCACCCATTTTTGGCCTTTGCGCGCGTGGTCGAGCATTGTGATCTCCGGTCGATATTGTGGTCTTGATTATCGCACCGCGCACAAAGCGCGACGCAATCTCGTGTAGCATGCGCACAAGTCATGGAGCCGTCAGTGAACAAGCTTGCCCCTCTGCCGTGGATTGCGATTTTGAGCTTGTCATGCATTGCAAATGCTCAGACATTTCCGTCCAAGCCGGTACGCATCATCGTACCCTTCGCCCCCGGCGGCTCGACCGACATTGTGGCACGTATGCTCGCACCCAAACTTTCTGAGCATCTCGGCCAGTCGGTAGTGGTCGACAATCGCGGCGGTGGCGGCACCCTTATCGGTATGGACCTGCTCGCGAAGTCGCCGCCCGATGGACACACGCTGGGCCTTGCCACGCTCACCTTTGCGCTCAACCCGAGTCTCTACAGCAAGCTGCCCTACAACACAGAAAAAGATTTCGCGCCGGTAAGTTTAGTGTCGGTGGTGCCATTCGTGATGGCGGTACACCCCTCGGTGCCCGCGCGCTCGGTCAAGCAACTGGCCGCGCTGGCCAAGGCCAAACCCGGCACGCTGAATTATTCGTCATCGGGCAACGGCAGCGCGTCGCAAATGGCGGTTGAACTTTTCAAACACATGACCGGCACGAGCATGGTGCATGTGGCCTACACCGGCGGCGGCCCGGCACTGGTGGCGTTGCTGAGCGGGGAAGTAGCGCTGTTCACTATGAGCATTCCCGCTGCGCTGCCGCACTTCAAATCCGGCAAACTGATCGGACTCGGCGTCACCAGCGCCAGGCGCGACCCGATCTTGCCGGACATACCGAGCATCGCCGAAGCCGGTATGCAGGGCTACGAGCTCATCGAGTACCAAGGCATCGTCGCGCCCACCGGCGCACCGCGCGCCGCCATCAACCGTTTGCACGACGCCGTCGTCAAAGCCCTGGCCGCGCCTGATGCGAAAGAACGCTTCGCAGCATCGGGCACTGTCATCGTGGGCGGCACACCGGAAGCGCTCGCAGAGCACGTTAAAACTCAAATCTCGATTTGGGCAAAAGTGATCAAGGCGGCGGGTATCCGCCTCGATTGATCGCTCGTAAAACTACCCGCGCTTCAACTGCTGAATCGACGTCACTAACTCGCCGTCCTGCCGTTTGAGCACCTTGGTCGCCGAACGCGTGTTACCAAAGGTCGGCACCCATTGCGAGTGTTTGCCGGCGCCACCGGTGACGATGATGATCAGGTCGTCGGGCTTTTGCCACATGTGCACCGGTGTGTCGAGCGGTGCATTGGCAAACTGCTCGGCGAGTTTGCGGCGAAAGCGCCGCTCAATGCCTTCTTTCGAAAACTTCGACAGCGGCAGCGTGGCGCGGTCATACAACCATTGCTTCACCTGCGCCTTGGTCATGCCGCCGCTCGCCACCGTGGCCGCGTGTTCGGGCCCGAACGCCATCACAGGCTGCCCTTCGTAGTAGGCGTTGTTGGCGCCGGTGCTGGGCATGGTGCCCGCGATCATGGTGAGTATGCCTTCGGGCGTAATGCTCTCGTGATCGTTGACGTTGTGCGGGGCTTCGGCTGCGACTACGGTAACCGTGCTCGACTCGCGCGGGAAACCGAGTTCGACGTGCAAAGGCTCCCACGGGCTTGCATCCTCGTTCTCCGCCACGCAAAAGGTAAACTTGCAGGGCGTGCCTGCCGTCGCCATGTCGCCGGTACCGGGAATCGCCGCACCAATATTCACCAGCGACAACCGCACCGCGCGCCCGATCACCGCATTGGCGCGAAAGTAATTGCCCATCACGTTGTGGCCCGAATTGAGACCGACTTCTTTCGCTACCGGGCCGTTGAATATCAGCATCGGCGTACACGGATGCGTAGTGGCCTGTGTGCCATACAAGTTGTATTGCTCCTCGGCCATCGCTTCGAGTGCCAGCAGCACCAGCGGAAAATACTCCGGCTTGCAACCCGCCATCACTGCATTGGCGGCCACGCGTATCGGCGTTGCGGCGCCAAAACGCGGCGGCACCTTAATCACCGGCTTGTCGAAATCGCGATCACAGTAGGCGAGCATGCGCTCGACACGCTCAGGCGTCGGCGGTATCACCGGCAGGCCGTCGCTCCAGCCTTTGGCACACAAGAAATCAAATACGGCTTCGGGATCATCATCGCACTCGACCATCGCGCCGGGTGCTTTGAGCATGGTTGCCAACGAACTCATGACTGCGTCTCCTGCTTTTTATCTTTAACAACTTTCAACAACTGCGGCAATGCGACCGATGCGCGTTCAATCACTTTATCCATGTTCAAGCCGCCCAACGGATGCTGAATTTTCAAGAGCGGCAAATCCGGCACGCCAAACACCTTAGCCTGCGCGGTGCCGAGTTTCATAAACGTATCCGAACACACCACCGCGGCAATCAAACCGCGCTTGGTCAACTGCGCCATGTCGTGGACACTCCACGACGTGCACGAGCCTCAATCGGCCATGGCGCTGATCACCAGATCAGCCTCCTTTGCCAAATCATCCAACACCTGATCCGTTGCCGGACGGCTGGATGTGGGTTTACGTTTAATGACAACGGAATCCACCTGATATTCTTTTTTTACACCCTCGACGATAAGGTTCAGCAAATGATCCGCATTCGCTTTGCTGTTATCCAGTATGCCGAGGCGTATGCCGCGGCCGCCCAACGAACGATTCGATTTCAATTGCGCGACCTCTTCAATCGGCGCATCGGGCACTACGAGAAAAATTTTTCCCATCGCATCTCCTATATAAAATATTGTTTAAAATCAAATACTTACAATAAATACATGGATGGGTGGAGCGTAGTGCAACCCATCACTCTCGCAGAGCCGATAACCGATGGGTTACGCTCCGCTCCACCCATCCTACAAATTTTCAGTCCAACTTTATCCCGGTCTGCTGCTGCACTTTTTTCCATTTCGCAAGATCGCTCACCATGCGTTTGGTTAATTCTTCCGGCGTGCTTTTGATCACTTCAGCACCCAGACGACTAAACGCATCGCGCGTCGTTTGTTGCTCCAGCACTTTCAACAGCGCCGTGTAAACGCGATTCACAATGTCTTTCGGCGTTGCGCCCGGCAAAAAAACACCGGTGTAAGTCGAAGCCTCGAAACCGCGCACGCCGGATTCTTCCATCGTCAGTACACCCGGCAACAGCGGCGAATGTTTCGCAGCCGCCACCGCAATCGCACGCAGTCTACCGCTACTCACCAGCGGCGCCGACGTCGACACCTGATCGAATATGCAATGCGTCTGCCCGCCCATCAAATCCACCAGCGCGGGGCCGCTGCCTTTGTACGGCACATGCGTGAGCTTCACGCCCACGATCACCTGAAACAATTCGCCAGTGAGATGCGTGTTGCTGCCGGTGCCGGCGGAAGCCATCATCACCGACCCCGGCTTCGCTTTCGCCAGCGCGATGAATTCCTGCGCATTCTTCACCGGCAGCGACGGATGCGTCACCAGCAGCAGCGGTACCATCGACACCAGCGAGGTCGGTGCGAAATCCTTGATCGGGTCGTAGCTTGGCGTCGTCGCAAACGCCGGATTCACCGTGAGCGAACCGCTTGATCCCAACAACAACGTATAGCCATCCGGTGCGGACTTCGCCACCACTTCCGTGCCGATACGTCCACCCGCGCCGCCGCGATTTTCGACAATCACCACTTGTCCGAGTTGCTCGGTGAGCCCCGGCGCGACGGTGCGCGCGGTGATGTCGATATTGCCACCCGGCGCGAAGGGCGCGATCAAGCGTATCGGTCGGTCGGGATAAGCGGC
>JAYUAH010000749.1:0-15710 GCA_043741415.1 Betaproteobacteria bacterium | reverse complement strand
AAGCACTGGTGCGCCAGACATTTGAATCCGCTGGTGTTGTGTGTCAGCGCATTGGCCGCTTGAATATCGACAGTGTGCTGCGTGTGCTGGTGGGCAATCACGAGGTGCTGTGCGAACCACGCATCGCGTTACATCGCGCATGGTCTGAAACCACCTATCGCATGCAAATGCTGCGTGACAATCCGCACTGCGCGCAGCAGGAATATGATCGCCTGCTCGATGACCGCGATCCGGGCTTATCGCCGCACCTGACGTTTGATCCAGCGCAGAACGTCAGCGCACCGTTTATTGCCAATGGCGCGCGACCGCGTATTGCGATTCTGCGCGAGCAGGGTGTGAACGGCCAGATCGAAATGGCCGCCGCGTTTGATCGCGCGGGGTTTGCAGCGTTTGATGTGCACATGAGCGACATTATTGCAGGGCGCGTGCAGCTCACGGATTTCAAGGGCTTTGCGGCGTGCGGCGGCTTCTCCTATGGCGACGTGCTGGGGGCAGGCGAGGGCTGGGCGAAATCGATTCTATTTAATGCGCGCGCGCGCGACGAATTCGAAGCGTTCTTCAAACGCAGCAACACCTTCGCGCTCGGTGTGTGCAACGGCTGCCAGATGATGAGCAACCTGCGCGAGCTGATTCCCTGCGCGCAAGCGTGGCCGCATTTCGTCAAGAATCAATCGGAGCAGTTTGAAGCGCGCGTTGCCCTGGTGGAGATTCAAGCGTCGCCATCGTTGTTTTTTGCGGGCATGGCGGGAAGCCGTTTGCCGGTGGCCGTGGCGCACGGCGAGGGCTATGCCGAATTTGCCGACGCAGCCGCGTTGGCTAACGCACAGCCGCTGATCGCGCTGCGCTTCGTCGACAACGCAGGGCTAGTGACCGAGCGTTATCCGGTGAATCCTAACGGGTCAGTGCAGGGCATCACCGGGCTCACCACGCCCGACGGGCGCTTCACGATTTTGATGCCGCACCCCGAGCGCGTATTCAGAACCGTGCAGAACTCATGGCATCCCGATGCGTGGGGCGAAGACGGCCCATGGCTGCGTATGTTTCGCAATGCGCGCGCTTGGGTGGGCTGAACCTGAATCGCTACGCACAAACAAAAACGGCGGAAGAATCCGCCGTTTTTGTTTACGAAAAAGATACTTATTCGACTTTGGCTTTGGCGCGCACGTCCGCCAGCATTTTCTGCACTTGCTGGCCTTGCATCATTTGCTGTAGCTGCGGTTTGGCTTCTTCGAATGACGGTACTTTGGTCGCGCGTTCGTCATCGAGGCGAATGATGTGCCAGCCGAAATCGGATTGCACCGCCGCATCGGTAATCTGACCTTTTTTGAGCTTGGCTAACGCGTCGCCGAAGGGTTTGACATAGCGCGCGGCGGGCGCCCAATCGAGATCGCCACCACGGGTTTTAGAGCCGGTGTCCTTGGATTTGTCGGCCGCGAGTTTTTCGAAATTGCCGCCTTTTTTAAGCAGCGCAAGCACTTCCTTGGCTTCGTCTTCTTTCTCGACCAGGATATGACGCGCCTTGTATTCCTTGGCCGGAATGGTCGGCTTGATGCGCTCGAATTCCTTGCGCATCAAATCGTCGGTCACCGGATTGGCTTTCATGTAATCCTGCACAAAAGCGTTCGCCAATAATTCCTGGCGCTGCAATTCAAGTTGTTGCGCGATCTCGGGTTGTTTGTGGATGCCTTTTTTGACGGCTTCCTGCGAAATCACTTCCTGGTTGATCAGTTGCTCCTTCACGCGCGTGCGGTTCTCCGGCGTGTCGGGCTGCTTGTTGGCGGCCAGCATTTTGATCACGGCGTCGAGGCGCACTTGCGGGATGGCTACGCCATTGACCGTGGCGACCTGCGCGTTTGCCGCAGGGATCAGGAACATCGCTGAGGCCAGCGTAACAGCAGCGGCGATCGGGGTCATCCGGCGTATTCGATGGGTAATGGCGTGCATGAATGTGGTTCCTTGGTTGTTAAATTTCGTTCGGGGCATAGGCTTTGATTGACAGCGCGTGAATGGCCTTGTGCATCATCGAACCGAGCGCATCGTAAACCATACGGTGCCTGGCGGGCAACGACAAACCGCTAAATCGTGCCGAAACCAGTATCAATTGATAATGCCCGCCGCCATCTTTGGCGCCTTCATGCCCGATGTGGTGGCCGGATTCGTCGAGAATTTCGAGGGATTCAGGTGTGAGCGCAGCCAAGCGTTGGCGCATGTCGTCTAGGGTATTCATGGGGTACGGAATGCTCGGACAGCGGGCTTTGAGCAGGGTTCCGGGCTATTCAGGATTTTTTTCCTGAATATGTTTGCCGAGCATCAGCGCTTGCGCGAATACGAAAATGAGCATCAGGCCGGTGCCGCCAAATAGTTTGAAATTCACCCAGGTGTCGGTCGAATAGTTAAACGCCACATACAGATTCAGCACGCCCATCACAGCGAAGAAGCCGATCCAACTGACTAACACCCATCCCCATACCGGCTCCGGCAATGTCATTTGCTTTTCCATCATGGTGCGTATGAGATTTTTCTTGAAGAACAGTTGAGCGATGCCCAGCACCACTGAAAATAGCCAATACAGCACTGTGGGTTTCCATTTGATAAAGGTTTCGTTTTGCAAGTAAATTGTTGCACCGCCGAGCACTACAATGAGGCCCAGGCTCATCCACAACATAGGTTCTACCTTGCGGCGTTTGAACACGACCCAGCCGATCTGTAAAAATGTAGCGGCAATGGCCATGGCAGTGGCGTGGTAGGTGCCAAAGAACTTGAATGCCACGAAGAACACCAGCACCGGAAACAAGTCGAACAAGAACTTCATGGCTTCAAGACTCCGTGAACTTATGACTTCTCAAACTTGAGTGACGCCGAGTTGATGCAATAGCGCAGTCCGGTGGGCTGTGGACCGTCATCAAACACATGACCCAGATGGGCATTGCACTGGCTGCACAGCGCCTCCGTGCGACGCATGAAAAAACCGTTGTCTGTTTCGGTCGCCACGTTTTGTGCGACCGCAGGTTGCCAGAAGCTGGGCCAGCCGGTGCCGGATTCAAACTTGTGTTCTGATTTGAAGAGCTCGGCGCCGCAGCATATGCATTGATAGATGCCCTTGTCGTGATGATCCCAGTAGGCGCCGCTAAACGCGCGCTCTGTGCCTTTCTTGCGGGCGACATCGAACTGCTCTTTGGTGAGCATTTGTTTCCATTCGGCGTCGGATTTTTTTAATGTGTCGGTCATGGCAGTCTCCGTTGTTGATTACGCGACTTGGGTCGGATTTGCAGCCGGCAACTTACAATACTTTGCCGGGATTCATGATGCCGTCCGGATCGATGGCGCGTTTGACGGTGCGCATCAAGTCGATTTCGACCGGGTCTTTATAGCGTTTGAGTTCTTCCACCTTGGCCATGCCAATGCCGTGCTCGGCGCTGAAACTGCCTTTGTATTGCTTCACGATGTCGTAAATCACGGTGGTGACATCATTGGCTTCGCGCGCTGCCGCATCGCTGCGCAAGCGGCCCTCGACGTAGGTGTTGTAATGCAGATTACCGTCACCCAAATGGCCGAAGCAGATAATGCGTGTGCCTTTGAAATGTTTTTCAAGTGCGGCTTGTCCGTCGCGTATAAACGCCGGAATCTCACCGACACTCACCGCGATGTCATGGCGATACAGCATGCCTGGCTCATTGCGCGCGGCTTCGGGAATGGATTCGCGGATATGCCACAGCGCTTTGGACTGGCCTTGATTTTCAGCGAGCGTGGCGTCAATCACGAGATTCGATGCCATCGCTTTTTCCAGCGCGGTTTCCAATTCGCTGCGCAACGCGTCATCCGGCGAAGCGTCGCCCAACTCGGTGAGCACGTACCAGGTATGCGGTGTATTCAAAGGATCGCGCGTGCCGGGAATATGCTGCAACACGAGTTGGAGACAATCGCGGGAAATAAGTTCAAACGCGCTAATACGGTCGCCAAATTGTTGACGCAACACGGCAAAGAGTCTCAGCGCCGCATCGGGATCGGGCACGGCCATCCACGCCGTAGCCGTGGCGCTCGGACGTGGAAACAGTTTCAACACGGCGGCGGTGATGATACCCAGTGTGCCTTCGGCGCCGATGAATAAATGCTTCAAGTCATAACCGGTGTTGTCTTTGCGCAGCGAGCGCAGGCCGTTCCAGATGCGTCCGTCGGGAAGCACCGCTTCGATGCCGAGCACGAGGTCGCGGGTATTGCCGTAACGCAGAACGTTGACGCCGCCGGCATTGGTAGAAAGATTGCCGCCGATCTGGCAACTGCCTTCGGCACCAAGCGACAGTGGAAACAAGCGGTCGGCATCGGCTGCGGCCTGTTGAATAGTGGCGAGCACGCAACCGGCCTCGACGGTCATAGTGTTATTCAGTGCATCAACATTACGGATGCGGTTCATGCGTCCGAGTGCGATGACGACCGGGTTGTCGCGGGCGTTGGGCACGGTGGCACCGCACATGCCGGTGTTGCCGCCTTGCGGCACGATAGGCGTTTTGGTTTCAGCGCAGATTTTAACCACGGCAGCAACTTGTTCCGTCGTAGCGGGGCGCACCACGGCGGCGGCATTGCCGCGATAAATGCCGCGCCAGTCGACGATGTAGGGCTCGAGATCGACCGGGTCAGTGTAAATGCCTTGCGGTCCTACGGCGGTGCCGAGGCGGCTGATGGTGGCAGTGCGGGGGTCGATGGACATGGTGCAGTCGAATTGGAAAAACGCGATTCTAACATCGGGGCGTGGCGATCACAGTGTCACTCTGCAAGTGATTTACTGTAAGCTTTAACTGCGCAACGCGACTTAGTCTCGCTAACACTATGAAACCCATCCTTCGACGCATCGCGATCACCGGGCTGTATGCACTATCTGCACTACCTGCACTATCGCTAACCGCTGCCGCGCAGCGTTATCCTGCGCGCGCGGTGACGCTGGTGGTGCCTTATCCGCTGAGCGGCCCTACGGACATTCGTGGCGCTTCGCGAATGACCAAAACCTACAAGCTGATGGCCGCGCATGCGCCGCCGGCGATCTCCGATACTTTAAGCCGCATCGTGCAGCAGGCCATCGTCTACGAGTCCAGGTATCCGGTCGTGCTGGAACGCCAGCCCGGCGGCAGCACCACACGTGGCGCGCAGCGGGTGGCGCAAGCGCCGGCGGACGGGCACACGTTGTTGCTGGCCAGCAATGCCACCATGGTGCTGACGCCGCACTACATGCCGGATGTGGGCTACGATCCACTGCGTGATTTTGAGCTCGTCGCGCCGTTGGCCGATATGCCATTCGTATTAATGGTGAACAGTGGATTACCGGCCAAAACAATGGAGCAGTTGATCGCGTATGTCAAAGTGCGTCCAGGCGAAGTGAACTATGGCTCCTCCGGTGATGGCAGCACCGGCCATCTGGCAGGAGAATTGCTGCGGCGTGCTGCGGGACTCGATATGGTTCATGTGGCGCACAACGGCGGACTTGCGGCACTCAATGGGCTCGCCACCGGTCAGACTGCACTGATGTATGCCGCGTTACCGTTGGCGCTGCCGTATCTTGGCAACCCGCATATGCGCGCGCTTGCGGTCGCCAGTACGCAGCGCACGGCGGTGCTGCCGGATCTACCCACGCTCGCGGAGTCGGGTATCCGCGGTGCCGAAGTGGTCGCGTGGTTTGGGGTATTCGCACCGAACGGCGTTGCGCCCGGCCACATCCGCTGGTTGAGTGATCACATCGGTGAAGCCATCAACGACACCACCACACACAGCGCGCTCACCGCGTTGGGGCTGGAGCCGGTGCGTGCACCGTTGTCGGTGTTTGCGTCGCGCATTTACGCGGAAGGCGAACGCTGGGGACCGCTGCTCAAGGCCGCGCGTCTCCCTGCCCGCACCGCCGTGCGCGGCTAAGTTAAGCGCGGCGCTTGCGGGTAGATACCGGATTGCGCAGCACGCCGATTTTCTCGACCTCGCACTCCACCACGTCACCGTTTTTAAGGTACCACGAGCCTTCGCCCTTGTAGCCGGCGGCGACACCCGCCGGCGTGCCGGTTGAAATAATGTCACCGGGATACAGGCCCGCATGCGAGTACCACGCCACTTGCGCGGGGATGTGGAAAATCTGCGTGCGGGTGTTGGCATTTTGCCGCACCTCGCCGTTGACGCGCGTGATCAGCCGCAGGTTATGCGGATCGGCAATTTCGTCCTTGGTGACGACCCACGGGCCCAAGGGTGCGGCGGTGGGGAAATTCTTGCCGATCATGATGTTGCCTTCCTTGCGTTCGGCAAATTGCACATCGCGCGCGGACACGTCATTCATAATGGTGTAGCCGAAAATATGCTCGTAGACTTCCTCGGCCGGCACGTCGGCGCATTCGTCGGCGATCACCACGGCGAGCTCGTTTTCGTAATCCAGTTTCTCGGTCCACGACGGTTTGCGGATGGTGTCGCCGGTGGCAATCAGTGCGTCCGCGTGCTTGATGAATCCCGCTGGGCGTGAGTAGGCAGCGCTGCCGACTTCGGCCGCGTGATCGGAATAGTTTTTGCCGATAGCCATGATTTTGCCGGGAACCAGCGGTGGGCGGGCTGTGACGTCATCCAGCGAGACGATGTGTTCGTGGCTGCCGGCAATCAAGCGCTGTTCGGCCTGCGCCAGCACCTCGTGCACGCGGGCGAGTGCGTCGGCGCCGCCGCGGATGCAATCGAGCAGGGAATCAGGCAGGCCGCGTCCGCTTTTGGCTTCGGAGATATCGAGCGCCTGGCCGTTGGACAGCAACACGCCAAAGTGATCGACGCGTGCACGTGATGGACGGAAACTGAGCAGTTTCATGGGTTCTCCCTTGGCTAAGATTCTTCAGGCGGTTTCACCGACCGAAACATTCTCAACAACGTGAGATCGTAGACAACCTTCAACGCACCACATACTACCAGCGGCCAGCCGAAACTGGAAACCGTTAGCATATATCCGGCCAGCGCCGGACTCAAGGCGGCGGCAAGACTGCGCGGCACATTGGTCAGGCTAGCGGCGGCGGGGCGCTCCGCCGGGGTGACCACGGCCATGACATATGAAACCCGCGCCGGCACGTCCATCGAGCCCAATGCCGAGCGCAGCAGGAGGCAGGCAATCGCCAGCGGCAGGGTGGGCATGAAGGGCACCAGCATGCACAGTATATTCGCCGGCAGATGCGTGAATACCATGGTGTTGATGAGCCCGATGCGCGCGGCGATCCAACTCGCGGCGAGGTGAGAAAACGCGCCGAGCAGGCTGGTGCAGAAGAACAGGGTTGCCGCCTGCGCGATGTTCAAACCAAAGCGCTGATACAGCCACAGCGCGAGCAGCGATTGCACGGCAAAGCCGCCGCCGAACGAGTCGATACTGAAGATCGCCGCCAGTTTGTAGACGCGACTTTTCGAAGCGCCGAGCGCGACGCGCGGCCCTGCGCTGCGCGCACCGAGCGTGCGCGACAGGCCGCTATATATCCACAAAGTGGCGAGCCCCACCGCGCCGTACAGTAGAAACATACCCTGAATCGCGCTCTTTTCGCCATAGCTCGACCACTGTGCTGCCAGCGCAGGGAGCGCCGCGGCTTGCGCGCCCGCTGCGGCACATAAGCCTGCGATCAGGCTGTAGCGTGCAAACAGCGCGGTGCGTGATGGCGCCGGCGCGGTGTGGGTCAGTAACGCTTGTTCCAGCGGCAGAAAAACGCTGACGTCTCCGTTCGACGGATTGACAGTACCCATGAAGGCGACGATCAACAGCGGCCAGAAATCATTCACCAGCACGATGCTGATGCCGGTGGCCAGCATCAGCAGCGACGCCATCGATAGCAGGCGGCGCGTACCGAAGCGGTGTGCAACAAACCCCGTGCCGAGTGTCATCATGCCGGACCCAAGCAAGGTCGCGGTGACAATGATGCCGATTTTGAGCGGGCTATAACCGAGCAGCGTCAAATAGTACGGCAGCAACAGCGCCATGTAGCCATCGGCAAATGCGCGCAGTGCGCGAGCGGCGAGCAGACGGCGGGCGTCGGGCAGCGTACCGGGGGGCAGCAGAGTCATTGGATGCAGCCTAGCAGAACGCCGCTGCTGCGCACTGCCAAAGCGGAAATTGTGCATAGGCGTCCGCTGGTCAAATCGGGTAAAATCCGCCATTCGTTGGCAGAGCGCACCAAGAATGTTCTCTTTGCCTTTGTTTTTTAAGGGTTTTTTTAGAGTTCCGCACAAGGATTTGCGATGACCGAGACGATGACGGCACAGGCTGCCCCCGCTTACGTAAAAAATAAAAAACTGATCGCCTGGGTGGCCGAAGTTGCCAGCTTGACGAAACCCGATCGCATTTACTGGTGCGACGGCTCCAAAGCAGAATACGACCGTCTGTGCAGCGAGATGGTTGCCTCCGGCATGTTGATCAAGTTGAACGAACAAAAGCGCCCCGGCTGCTTTCTCGCGCGTTCCGATCCTGACGACGTGGCGCGCATGGAAGACCGCACTTTTGTGTGCAGCAAAAACAAAGACGACGCAGGCCCCAACAACAATTGGGTCGAGCCCGAAGAAATGCGTGCGACGCTAACCAAAATTTCTGATGGCTGCATGCGCGGCCGCACCATGTACGTAATCCCGTTCAGCATGGGGCCACTCGGTTCGCATATTTCGCACATCGGTGTGGAACTCACCGACTCGCCGTACGTGGTGGCGTCCATGCGCATCATGACGCGCATTGGCCGCGCGGTGATCGACCTGTTGGGCACCGACGGCTTTTTTGTGCCGTGCCTGCACTCGGTGGGTTATCCCCTTGAGCCCGGCCAAAAAGATGTGGTGTGGCCGAGCAATAAGCAGCACAAATTCATTGTGCATTTCCCCGAAGAAAAACTCATTTGGTCGTTCGGCTCCGGCTACGGCGGCAATGCGCTGCTGGGTAAAAAATGTTTCGCGCTGCGCATTGCGTCGATCATGGCGCGCGAGCAGGGCTGGCTCGCCGAGCACATGCTGATTCTCGGCATCGAGCCGCCCGGCGGCAAAAAGCATTACATCGCGGCGGCGTTCCCCAGCGCCTGCGGCAAAACCAACCTCGCCATGCTGATTCCGCCGAAGGAATTGCAGGGCTGGAAAGTCACCACCATTGGCGAAGACATTGCGTGGATCAAACCCGGCAAAGATGGCCGCCTCTACGCGATCAACCCGGAAGCGGGTGCCTTCGGCGTGGCGCCAGGTACGTCTGAATTTACCAATCCCAATTGTATAGCCGCGCTGCACAAAGACACCATATTCACCAACGTGGCGATGACGCCCGACGGCGACGTATGGTGGGAGGGCCTGTCGCAAACGCCGCCGATGAACCTGACTGACTGGCAGGGCAAACCGTGGGATCCGGATAGCGAAAAGCCTGCCGCCCACGGCAACGCGCGCTTTACCGTGGCCGCGTCGCAGATTCCCTGTATCGATCCCGATTGGGAAAATCCCGCCGGCGTGCCGATTAGCGCCTTCCTGTTTGGCGGACGGCGCACGACGACCGTGCCGCTGGTGATCGAAGCCAAAGACTGGACGCACGGCGTCTACATGGCGGCCACCATGGCGTCTGAAACCACCGCCGCCAGCGTGGGCAAAATGGGTGTGGTGCGCCGTGATCCATTTGCGATGTTGCCGTTCTGCGGCTATCACTTCGGCGATTATTTCAATCACTGGTTGAAAGTGGGCAAGGCGCTGACGCAGGCACCGAAAATATTCGCGGTGAACTGGTTTCGCCGTGATGACAACGGCAAATTCATGTGGCCAGGGTACGGCGAGAACATGCGCGTGCTGAAGTGGATCATTGAGCGCTGCGAAGGCAAGAGCGGCGCTGTGGATTCGCCCGTCGGCAAAATGCCGCGTTACGAAGACATGGAGCTGAAGGGCATTAGCGGCTTTTCGAAAAAATCATTTGATGAGTTGACCAAGGTCGACAAAACCTTGTGGCAAGCGGAAGTCAAGGATCACGAACGCCTCTTCGGCGAGCTGGCCAGTCGCATGCCCGCGGAGATGACCGAGCAACGCAAGCAACTGGAAAAAGCGTTGTAAACGTTTGTGCTTAAACAAAAAAAGCCGTGGCCCAGTGCCACGGCTTTTTTTACGGCCTATATAAAATATTAAATAAAAACAAATACTTACGTTTTTTTTATAAACGCCACGGTATACTAAGCTGTGATGGTAACGGATTGACATGAGGAGACCCAATATGAAACGGCTAATCCAAATAACACTTTGCACTGCCGTGTGTTTATGCGCTGCGGTGCAGGCCGCGCCTTACGCATATGTGGCGAACGAACGCTCGGGCACGGTATCGATTATTGATGTCGCGACCGACAGCGTCGTCGGCGAAATGCAAGCCGGCAAGCGTCCGCGCGGTATGACGGGGTCAAAAGACGGCAAGCAGCTTTTTGTGAGCGACCAGCCGGCCGGTGCGCTGCAAGTGCTGGATCTCGATGCGCGTAAAATTGTGCGCAAGATCGATCTGGGCGAGTCGCCCGAAGGCGTCTACCGTTCGCCCGATGGCAAGTGGCTGGCGGTCGCCGTGGAAGAAGACAACGCCGTGCATTTTATTGATGTGGCCTCCGGCAAGCGCGAGTTCCAGGTGAAGACGGAAGGCAAGAACCCGGAGCACGCGGTGTTCAGCCGCGATAACAAGTGGGTGTATGTCAGTGCCGAGGAAGCCGAAGTGGTGGACGTGATCGACGTGGCGGCGCGCAAACAAGTGGGCACCATCAAGGTCGGTAGCCGGCCGCGCGGCATCGGCTTCACGCCGGACGGCAAGTACGCGTATGTGGCATGTGAGTTGGCGAATCAGGTGCATGCCATCGATGTGGCGACGCGTAAAGTGATCGCGGTAATTCCTGCGGGCGTGCGTGTGAATGGCGTCACGGTGCATCCGAACAACAAGACGGTGTATGTCACCAACGGCGGCGATGGCACGGTGAGCGCGATCGATGTCGCCACCAACAAAGTCACCAAAACCATTGCGGTGGGACAGCGCCCGTGGAACATGGCGATCTCAGCCGACGGGCGCAAACTTTATGTGGCGAATGGCCGCTCGAACAGCGTGTCGGTGGTCAACACCGACACGCTGGAAAAGATCAGCGACATCAAAGTCGGCGACGTGCCGTGGGGCGTGTATATTCCGGAATAGTCGGCATCGAGAGTTATCGTAAGTATTTGTTTTTATTGAATAAAATAGTGAGTGCGTTGTGAGCGCCACAATATCTCCGGTCACCGCAAACTTCGCCGCCGAGATTTACGACATCGACCTCACGCGCGCGATTCCTGACGACGATTTTTCTGCCGTGGCCAACGCCTTCTGGAAATATGCCGTATTGATTTTTCCCGATCAGGATATCAGCCAGCAACAGCAGCTTGCATTTGCCGAACGCTTCGGCCCGGTGGAACGCGAACGCACCCTCGATCCCAAGGCTACACCGAGCCGCTTTGATGGTGCGTTCTCGGATATTTCCAACCTGACAGCGGACGGCAAAATCTGGGCTGGCGACAGCCGCCAGCGCATGTACAAAGCCGGCAACAAGCTGTGGCATACCGACAGCTCGTTCAAATATTTGCCGGCGCTGACCTCATTGCTGCATGCGCGTAGCACGGTGCCCATCGGCGGACACACCGAATTCGCCGATCAGCGTGCGGCCTACGATGCACTGACCCTAACCGAAAAAGAACAACTCGAAGGGCTGATCGTCGAGCACTGGATCGCCACCTCCCGCAAGCGCAGCGGTTTTAGCGATTTCAACGAAGACGAGATGCTCCGGTTGCCGCCGGTGCCGCAAATGCTGGTGCGCACCCTGCCGCAGAACGGCCGCAAGTGTCTGTATGTGGCTTCACATGCCAGTCGCATATTCGGTATGCCCGACGACGACGGGCGTGCGCTGATCGACCGTTTGCTGGATCATGTGACGCAGCGCCAGTTTGTCTATACGCATCGTTGGCGCGCCAATGAACTGGTGATGTGGGACAACCGCTGTACCATGCATCGCGGCACGGATTACGACGATCTGCGCTGGGTACGCGATATGCGCCGGGTGACCGTCAGCGACATTGCCAATACCTGCGAACAGGCGGGCGTTGCGCACGCGGCTTGAACGCTTAAACGCTTTAACGCTTGAACACTTTTGGACGATAGCGTCGCTACACAATCCGGTTCGAGCGCAGCATCGCGATCATCACACCGATCACCGCGAGCGTCGCACCGATGGCCACGAACAAGGCGGTAATTTCTGTTTCGCGGCCTTTGCCCATGGCGATGCGGGCGCCCAGATGCTTGTAGATGCCTTTGAGGTCTGCCGCACTGGCAGCGCGAAAGTATTCGCCGCGGGTCATGGTGGCGAGTTCTTTGAGTGCTTTTTCATCCATTCGCACGCGCATCGACCAACCGTCCACGCTGAGTATTGCCCCGTCGGTGGTGCCGATGCCCACGGTAAACACGCGCACGCCGCGCTCGGCGGCGAGCTTGCCGGCCTCCAGAAGATCGGGCCCGATATTGCTTTCGCCATCGGAGATCAGCACGATCGCCGCGGCGTCGTTGGAACCGGGCGGCACTGGTTTGAAATTATTGATCTCGGTTTGCCGCGCCCAATCGCGTGTGCCGGGCGCCGCACTTTTGCCGCTGATGATGCGGTCGGTGTCGATGCCGCTGGTCGGTAGCAGGGTGGCCAGCGCGATCACTAATCCGCTACCCAGCGCGCTGCCCGGTTGCAGTTGAAAGCGATCAATGGCGCGCAGAATATCTTCGCGTTTGTCGGTGGGCGATTGCGTCAGCGACGCGGTTGCCGCGACGGATACCACGCCGATGCGCACCTGACTGGGTTGTTCCGCAATGAATGCCTTTGCCGCGGCTTGCGCTGCCGCGAGGCGAGTGGGTTTGACGTCGGTGGCGCGCATGCTGCCGGACGCATCCATCGCCAGAATGATCGCATCCACCCGCGACGGTAGCACGATAACCGCTTGCGGGCGTGCTATCGCAGCAATCAATGCGCCAATGCCCAACAACAGCAGCACGGCCGGTATATGACGTCCGAGTACGGCGAGCCAGCGGTTGGATGCCGCTAGCACTGGCATCGGGATATTCGAGCCGGACGTATCGGCGGCATCCGATGCCAGCATCAGGCCGGCATAGCGCACGCCGGTGTGCGTGCGGCGCACACTCAGCCGCCAGTAGAACCCCATCAGCAACGGCACTGCAATCAACAGTCCGAGCAGGGAAGGCCACAAAAACGTGAGTGCGCGCAATTCAAACATGGTGAACAGGATGCTCGGTAGTCGCCGTTCAGCTCGCCAGCGACTGGCGTGCGCTGATCGCGCCCGCGGCAAGCTGGCTGCGCCGCTTGCGCAACTGAATAAATTGCAGCAGCGCTTCACCCAGGCGCTGATCCGTGGCGAGTTCCAGGCAGTCGATACCGGCTTCGGTGAGCGCGCGCCTGAGCGTGGCTTCGCGCAGTGCCGCCGCTTGCACAAAGCGCTTGCGAAAACGCCGGTCGTGGGTGTCGACGAAAATCTGTTCACCCGTCTCTGCGTCCTGCATCACGACGAAACCCAGATCCGGCAGATCGAGCTCCAGAGGATCGTAGAGTCGTACTGCAACCACTTCATGACGCCGCGCGAGCAACGCCACGGCCTTGTCCCAACCGGGTACGCTGATAAAGTCGGACACCACAAATACCACCGAGCGGCGCTTCATCACCGACTGCGCTTGCGCGAGTAATAGCGACAAATTGGTTTGACCGTTCACCGCGCCGGATTTCGGCACGCCGACATTCAGCATGCGGTCGAGTACATGCAGCACCTGGCGGCGGCCGATGCGCGCCGGAATCACCTCGCAGGCGCGCTTGAGCGGCTGTCCGGGCTGTTGGGGCTGTCCAGCGCCGCCCGCATACAGCAACGCCCCCACGCGATTGCCATGCCGCGTGAGCAGGCGCGCCAGCACGCCGACAAATTCAGCCGCCAGCTCGCGCTTGCGCACGTTGCCGGATCCAAAGTTTACCGAGCCCGACAGGTCGAGCAAAAACCACGCGGTCACTTCACGATCTTCGAGAAATTCGCGCACATACGGCGTCTGCAGCCGCGCGGTGACGTTCCAATCGATATACCGTACATCGTCATGCGCCTGATACTCGCGCAAGTCTGCAAGGTCGATGCCGAAGCCGCGCAGCAGCGTGCGATAGTCCCCCTGAAGCAGGCCGTCGAGGCGGCGTATCACCGTCCACTCGAGCCGCCGCAGTAGATGTTCGGGGTCGGCGCGGGATGGCGGCGCGTCGTTACTTTTGATGTCTTGCGCTTGCGGCATGGGGATCACACGCTGCGCGTTACGCGCTCTGGCTCGCGACGGCGGCCCTGACGTGCGTGGCCAGCGGCTTGTCTGGTGTGCGCACCGCTTGCATGATGCGCGTGACCAGTTGGTCGGGCGTTTGCCCATCGGACAGCGCTTCATACGACAGCACCAGACGATGGCGCAGCACGTCCGGCACCAGATCGGCGACGTCTTCGGGCAACACGTACGGGCGGCCGCGCAGAAAAGCCAGCGCACGCGCGCCTTCGATCAAATTGACGGTAGCACGTGGACTGGCGCCAAAGGTGATGTAGCGTGCGATGTCGCCCAGGCCGTAGGCATCGGGCGTGCGGGTGGCCGCGACCAGCTTGACGGCATACTCGATCAAACTCGGGTCTACATAGGCCGTGCGGCATTGCCGTTGCAACGCACTCAGTTGATCGGTGGTCGCCACCGCATTCACATCCACCGCAGGGCCGGTAACGCGCTCGACAATCACGAACTCTTCCGCCTCGCTCGGATAACCGATCAGGATTTTCATCATGAAGCGGTCGACCTGCGCTTCCGGCAGTGGATAGGTGCCTTCGGTTTCGATCGGATTCTGCGTCGCCATGACCAGGAACGGCTGCGGCACCTTGTGCGTCTGGCCGGCGATCGTCACCTGATATTCCTGCATCACTTCGAGCAGCGCGCTCTGCACCTTCGCCGGCGCGCGGTTGATTTCGTCGGCCAGAATGAGGTTCGAGAAAAGCGGCCCCTTCTTCGTGGTGAATTCACCGCTCCGCGGATTGTAGATCAGCGTGCCGATGAGATCAGCCGGCAGCAGATCCGGCGTGAACTGGATGCGCTGAAACCCCGTATGGATGCAGCTCGCCAGCGTCTTCACCGCCAGCGTTTTCGCCAAACCGGGCACGCCTTCGAGGAGCACGTGACCATTGGTGAGCAGGCCCACGAGCAGACCATCGACGAGGTATTTTTGCCCGACAACCACGCGCCCGATCTCCTGCTGGAGCGGCGTGATCCATTGGCTGGCGGCTTTGACTTGCTCGGTGATTTCCTGGGTATTGCTCATGCGGGAAAGTGGGGGCGGCTCTGACATAGTGAGGGGGGATTACGTTCGATTTGGCTGCTTCGCGAGCACAGATTGGGGTGAGCCGTTTTCGGCGCAGAGGAGCCGATCGGCACTGGTCCCCTACGGATTGCGCAAGGCGGCGAGAAACTGCAACGGCTCGCAGATCGTCAGCGTGTAGTGCGGTTGGAGCGCAAGAAGGTGCTCATCGTAGGTCACGAGGGGCGTCGCCTCACCGTTCAACGCGCAGAGCAGGAAGGCCACATCGTCGGCATCGGCTGGGTAATGTTCGACGTGGAAGAAAACGATGCGCACCCATTCACACTCCAGCGCCGCTGCCGCCAGGAAGTCGGCGGC
>JAYUAH010000748.1:0-3003 GCA_043741415.1 Betaproteobacteria bacterium | reverse complement strand
ATTGCGCGACGGCGCCGCGCGCTCCGCATTGGCCGCACGCGATTTGATTTCCAGCAACAAGTCGCGGGCATATTGGCGCGTACTGATTTCGAGCACCTGCGTGGCCGCGGCCTGCACCTCGGCGTCGTGCCCGCTCATTGCACTTTGACCGACCAGGCGTATCGCCTCGTCCGAACCGATACGGCCGAGTGCTTCAATAACTTCGACGCGCACGCTGCTGTCGGCATCGCTTAGTGCGCGTTCGAGCGCACGCACGCTTTCGACGGTAGGGATGCGCCCTAGCGCCAATGCTGCTTCGCGGCGGATTTGCGGATTGGCAGCGGACGCGAGTGTGCCTGCCAGCTCGCTCACCGGCAGCGCTACAGGTGATGTTCGTGTGATCGCCGGTTTTGTATCGGCGTCACCGCCGCCGATGAGGTGGATTTCGCTGACGAGTGCATCCATGCTGCGTTGCGTATCGCGATCCTGCACCATCAGCACACTCGCCGGGCGCGCGATCTGAACAATCGCTTCGACGAGCGGTACCTGCTGCAGATTCCACGACCGGGTGCGTTGCTCCACCGCGCCGGCAACTGAAAACTTTGCATTCAACAGGCGCGCGATGCGCGTCAGCACATCTTCCACGGAAAGATTCTCAGCCTTGAGCGTCAGTCGGCCGGATGAAATCCGCAGTTCCAGCGGTGCCGCGCCGGGCTGCTCAGCAGTCCGCGCGCTGGTGCTTAACGCGAGCGCGGCAGCAAATAGGCTGCGGCCAATGACGCGCATGGGGTTCGCATTGTAACTATTTGATTTTAAACAGTTTTTTAATTTACGCACTACCGTGTGGTAGCGACATATTCCTCGTCGTCCTGATGCTCGCGCTCGAATTTTAGAAACTCAAAGTAGCCGCACTTGATGCCATACGGATAAGTGCGGCAGGTGCGCGGGCGCGCTTCGTAGACCGAGCAGCGGCGTTTTTCGCTGTTGAAAAAAATACAAATCGAGGTAAATGATTCGTCGGCGTGATGCCGCAGAATGATTTTGCCGTCGTCGATTTTGGTGTATTTTTTTTCGGTAGCCGCGGGCGTGAGTTGCAGATGTTTCGCCAGGCGCTTGATGTCGAACTCGGAAACTTCGATTTGATCATAGCTGCAACAATAGCCGGGGCATTTGCTGCAATCGTATTGGTTCTTCATGGAGTCCTTTTTATTGAGTCCTGCCGTTGCGTGGATTTTCCGTCAATTCGGCCTGCCGCGCTATCCATAATATAAGTGCCCAGCGCTGCCCAATCACGTTCGCCGTAGCCGTGCGCTATTGCCGCGAGATGTTGTTCGCGCATGAGTTCCGCGCTCGGCAAGGGCACACCAAGATCAGTTGCGGTTTGCAGCGCGAGTTCGACATCCTTCAAGCCGAGCCGCAGTGGAAACGTCGGCTGTGGCGGATTGTCCAGCATCATCCCGCCGTAGTTCTTAAACGCCGCGCAGTTCATGTTGGTGCTGGTGATGATGTCGAAAAACACCCGTGGATCGACGCCGGCTTTTTCGATCAGCGTCTGCGCTTCGCCGAGACTTTCGATCATCGTCGCCAGCAAAAAATTGCGCGCGACTTTCACCGCGTTGGCTTTGGGCGCTTGTGCGGCCACCTTAAACCAGCGCCGGCCCAGCACCTTGAACAGCGGTTCGCAGCGCGCGATGGCATCCGGCGCACCGGCGGCCACGATATCGAGCTCGCCGCGCGCGGCAAATTCCGGACGCCCGAACACCGGCGCGGAGACATAGGGTGAGCCATGTCGTCGATGCAGCTCGTCCAACTGTTGTCCCATGCGTAAGCTCACCGAGGCCATATTCAAATGCACAGTCGTCTTGGGCAGTTGTTGTGTGAGGCCGCTGGCGATCCACACCGCTTCCACCGCGGCATCGTCGGCGAGCATGGTGATGACCACCTCGCTATCGAGCGTTTCATGCAGGGTTACGGCGACCACGGCACCACGTGCTGCGTGGGCTTCGGTTGCCGCACGCGTGCGATTCCACACCACCAACTGATGTCCGCTATCGAGCAAGCGCGCTGCCATGCCGCTGCCCATTTGGCCCAAGCCGATAAATCCGATTTTCATGGGGCGTTCTCCATACGGCGATTGTGTCGCAAACCACGGCGCCGCGATAGTCGCCGCCATGCGTGCGCTACAATGCGCACATCAATTCAAAGGAGAACGGCACCATGGATTTAGGCATCAAGGGCAGGGCAGCGATTGTCACGGGTGCGTCCCGTGGTATCGGGCGTGAAACGGCGCGGCAGTTTCTCGAAGAAGGTGTGCGCGTAATGATTTGCGGGCGCAACGCCGAGACCCTTGAAAAAACACGCGCGGAGTTGGCGGCGCATAGCGGCGGCGAAGTGCATGCCGTGGTCGCCGACATGACCCAGGAGGCTGATATCGCACGCCTGGTCGAAGCCGCCCAACAGAAATTCGGCACGGTGGATATCCTGATTAACAACGCCGGGCAAATGTATTCGGGCCGCTTCGCGGTGATGACCGATGCCGGTTTGAAACATCAGTTCGAAACCAAAATTTTTGGCTTTCTGCGCGCGATTCGTTTGGTGTATCCGATTATGAAAGCGCAACAATGGGGGCGCATTGTCAATCTCATCGGCGGCGCGGGCAAGGAGCCCGATCCATACATGTTCGGCAGCGGCATTACCAACAGCGGCTTGTTGAACATCACCAAGTCGCTGTCGACCGAATTTGGCGAAGACAATGTGCTGGTCAATGCCGTGTGTCCGGGCTGGGTGGCTACCAATTTGTGGCAGCGCAACGCGCAAGGTTTGCAGGAAGAACTCAACGTGCAAAGCGAAGAAGAAGCGCGCCGTCTTGCCGCGCGCAAGAATTCGTTGAACCGCTTTGGCAAGCCCGAAGAACTCGCCAACGCGATTGTGTTTTTGTGTTCCGAGCGTTCGAGCTACATCACTGGCGTGTCGTTGAATCTCGACGGCGGACGCTTGAAGGGCTTATGGTAGTAACGGTAGTAA
>JAYUAH010000747.1:0-7080 GCA_043741415.1 Betaproteobacteria bacterium | reverse complement strand
GCCCCAGCGATATCGTGGCACGCTTGCTCGCCGACAAGCTCTCGTCGTCGTTGGGCAAGCAGGTAGTGGTGGATAACCGCCCTGGTGCGTCGCAGATTGTCGGCTCGCAGGTGGTCGCAAAAGCCGAGCCCGACGGCTACACGCTGCTGCAGGCGGCGGCCAATATGGCGATCAATCCGCTGATGGTGCCGGATATGCCGTACGACACGATAAAAGATTTTACGCCGGTGTCATTGACGCACCTGACGCCCTACGTGTTTATCGTGAGCGCGCAGTCGCCGCTAAAAACGCTGCCGGAGTTGTTGAAATTTATCCGCGGCAATCCCGGCAAGATTACCTACGGCATCACCGGGCCGGGCAGCCCGCAGCAATTGGCCACGCTGTTGCTGGCACAGTTGGCGAGCGGGCTTGCCGGCATGACCGAGGTGGTCTACAAAGGCAGTACGCCAGCGCATCCGGACGTGATCGCGAATCGCATCACCTTCATGATTGATCCGCTGGCTGCCGGCTCGGCGCACATCCGCTCGGGGCTGCTGCGCGCGCTGGCGGTGAGCACGCCGCAGCGTAATCCGTCGTTTCCCGATGTGCCCACAGCCGCCGAAGCCGGCGTGCCCGGCTACGATTTCGCAAGCTGGGGCGGCATCTCCGCCCCCGCCGGCACACCGCGTGCGATTGTGCAAAAGTTGAACAGCGAAATCGGCGCCGCACTCGCCATGCCCGACATCCGCAAACGCTTCGGCGATATGGGGCTGGTGGTCAAGCACAGCACGCCCGAGGAATTCGGCAAATTCCTGCAAGCGGAAATGTCGCGCTGGCATGCCGTGCTGGCGAAAAAATCTTAAAAAGGGAATGGTCATGATGCGTTTTCTATTGCCGTTGTTGCTGGTGAGTTTGTGCGCGGGCACTGCACGCGCGGCCGATGCACCGCATGCCTGCGCCGCACTGTCCGAGGCAGATGCCGCCAAGCTGCTGGGCGGGCCGCTGGGTGAGGTGTCCAAATTCGAGCGCAAGCCCGCGCCCGAGAACGGCAACGATCATCAAACGGCGTGTGGTTATTTTCCCAAAGGCTACAACATCGACAAAGCAGAAGGCCCGCCGGTGCGCGGCATACTGGTTACCTTTCACACGCTGCTTAACAACGCCGACGCCAAACGCTATTACGGCGGCATACTCGATATGCAAAAAGACATGGCGCAGGCGCCGGGCGGCGCAACAGTCACGCCGGTGAGCGGCATCGGTGAAGGCGCTTATTTGAAACCGTTCGCCATTGCGAATTCACCGTCGAAAATCACCACGCTCACGTTTCTGAAAGCCAATGTCATGGCGTCGGTGCAAGTGTGGAAAAACGCCGCGCCGGTGGATGACATCGCAGCCGCAGCAGCAAAGCAGATTCTCACCAAATTGCCGTAGTGCTATGCGCGAGAACGTGACCTGTAGTGAATCGCAATGCGCGCGGCGCGGCAGCGAAACCCTGCACATCGGAATTTATGTAAGTATTTGTTTTTAAAAAATAATTTTATTTACCGTGTTCACCAATAGCAGCGCGTTTTAGGGGGTCGCGAGGCGCAGTAGGACTTTCGGCCTACGGCCTGCGGATGACTCGACATCGCGCGCGCGCAGTAGCATGATTCGTCACATATTTTGGCAGGTTCACGCACGTGCACGAAAGCCAAGGACGCAATGGCAGATATTTTTCTAAGCTATGCAACGGAAGACCGGGCGGTCGCCGGCAAGATCGCCGATATGCTCGAAGCAGCAGGCTGGTCGGTGTGGTGGGACCGGCGCATTGCCGCCGGCGACACATGGCGCGCCACACTCGAACGCGCGCTGGGCGGCATGCGCTGCATGGTGGTGCTGTGGTCCACGCATTCGGTGGCCAGCGAATGGGTGAGCGAAGAAGCCGAAGAAGCCAAGGCACGCGACAAACCGGTGGTGCCGGCCTTGCTCGAAGCGATCAAGCCGCCGCTCGGTTGGCGCCACATTCAGGCCGTCGACTTGTCGGATTGGAATGGATCGGCCGATGCGCCGAACGCGCGGCAATTCATCAAGGATCTGGAGCAGGTGCTGGGTGTGCGTAGCGGCGTGGCTGCGCTACCGCGCGAGACCGCAGCGCCGACCACCTCGAACACAGGCAACAGATCGGGGCTGCTTCGCGGGTTGCCGAAGTTCCTGACGCAAAAAGTGGCGCTCGCCGCGGGATGCGTGGGTGTAGCCGCGGCGCTCGGGGTTTATCTGCTGCGGGACAAGCCACCCGACATTGAGATGGGCTCGCCGGTGAGCTCGTCGGTATCAGCGGCTGCGCAAGATCCAGTTTCGATGCCACCACCAACCGAGACCAACCCCGTGCCCAAGCGTGAAATACCCGTCCCGCAAGCAACGCCCAGCGTGACCTTTGTACTGGTCGATGATAAGCCGCTGGAAAAAAAGAACACTGTCGCCATCAAGCAACATACCGACATTCAAACCAACGCGGCGCCTGCATCGAAGCCGAAACCCGCCCGCTGTGCGCGCATCACGCAACAAGCGCAGCTCGGCGAACTCACTGCCGAAGACCGTGAGTATTTGCGTAAGGAGTGCTAGCCATGAACACCACCGCTACATTTAAATCGATTACATGGATGCTGAGTGCATTAACGTTAGCGTTGTGGGGATGCGAGGGCATCGCGCCGTTCGCGCCCGCACCCGACACTGCGCCCGCGGCATCAGCCACCGCGCCGACGGCAGCACCGGCAGCGGCTGCGCCCACGCCGCCGATACCCGTGCTGCCCATCGACGAAGCGATACTCAATGCAGCGAATACCTTGTTCACGTTGGCTACTCAACCGCCGGGCGGCGTCACACCCGGCCAAAAACGCGTACTAGTGATCGACCCGCTGGTTGACGGCGTATCGGGTGCGCAATCCAGCGCCACGCGTTCGATGGGGCAACGCATTGTCGAGCTCGCTAAAGCCAAATATCCGCAATTCGAGGTGTTGCCGTTTTATGCATCGAGCATCGCCAAAAGCCCGATTGTGCTGGTGGGCACTTTCACACCCATCAACAAAGACGGACAAACCAGCGGCGAGCGGGTGGCGTTTCGCATCTGCCTCGCCATGGCCGATCTGAGTACCCGAAAAATTCTCGCCAAAGGGGTGGCGCGCGCTCAACCGCAGGGCGTGGACATTACGCCGACCGCGGCGTTTCGCGACAGCCCCACGTGGACCAAAGATCCGGCGGTCGACGGCTACATAAAAACCTGTCAGGCTACCAAAGTCGGCGACGCTATCGACCCGGTATATCTGGAACGCATACAGGCCGCCACGCTGATCAGCGAAGCCATCAACGCCTACGACAACAATCGCTATGAAGAAGCGCTGGGCTACTATCGCAGCGCGCTGCAAAGTTCAGCCGGCGATCAACTGCGCGTCTACAACGGCGTGTATCAAGCCAACTGGAAACTCGGCCGCCGCGACGATGCGGCGCAGGCCTTCGGCAAAATTGTCGACTACGGTCTAGCGCACCAGCACCTTGCGGTGAAATTTTTGTTTCAGCCCGGCAGCACGCAGTTCTGGCCCGATCCGCAAATCAGCGCACCGTACCGCATCTGGCTCAATCAACTAGCGCGGCACACCGCGCAACAAAACGCCTGCCTCGATATTGTCGGCCACACCAGCCGCACCGGAGCCGAACCCATCAACGAACGTTTATCCCTGCAGCGCGCGCAATTCATCAAGCAGCGCCTGGACGCCGACGCACCAGCGCTGGGCAAACGCACCAAGGCCAACGGTGTGGGCTCGCGCGAAAACCTGATCGGCACCGCAACTGATGACATGCGCGATGCACTGGATAGACGCGTGGAATTCAAAGTGGTCAACTGCGCGGTGTAGCCCTTGCGGTACAACGTTTTTCATAGGGAGCAGACCAGAATGACGTTTACTTAAGTTTTAAGTGTTTGATGACTTGACACTATTTTTATTCTGCTAGATCAAACAAGCCGGCGGAACATTCGATGGACTGAGCATACCTGCGCGAGCGGTAGCGTGTGCGCCCGGCGCGCAAGGTGGTGTCTTACAAACCCAAGAAACGCGCCACCGTCAAACGCGCGGCATAGCCTGTCATGTGCGTAGCACCTCCGCGTTGCTATATTGCAAGACGCGGTCGCCGTGATGTTTATTAAGTTATTGTTTTTATTGAATATTTAAAAGTTATTTTGTAAATATCGTGTCTGACCCCATGCCCTCCATACCCTTTGAAATAAGGAGATATTGATGGCTGAAAAGAAATTTCCTCGTCTGATATTTCCAAATGGCTTTGATGAACGAGATGTAATCGAAGCGCCAGACCGTGGGTACTACGGTCTCGCGCTGGTGAAACTATCCAACGAAAAAAAATGTGTAGCGTTTTTCTACGAGCCAGTGCGACTACAACAAGATTTGGACGAGTTATTGCGTACGAACATGGATAGGTGTGTTGCAGATCCAGGGCTTGTTGTAATTCCGTCTGTAACAAAAGAAGCGATGTGCGCGGCAATCGACGATTTGGTCGATAGAGGATACTTCGATTTTTTTATGCCTCTTAACGATACTCCATTTCAAAAGATTTTCCCGCTGCAAGGCGGGTTCAACTCAGTGAAAGCATGAAAGCTACCGGAGTAAATTTCTTTTCCCACAAAACATGCTTAAAGCCGAATTGAAACCCTAACGCCATGCCTCGCCGTCCACGCGTCAATCGGGTGGGATACCGCAGCACATCGTGCATCTCGCGTAGGGCGCAATAACCGCAGGGCATTGCGCCGTATGCAAACGTGGCGCACAAACCCATGCGGCGCAATGCGCTACGCTTAGTGACGCCCTACGAATCTGGAAGCAAGCAAGCGCAGGGAATAGAGGAAATAGGGTCAAACACGATCATGTATAAGTATTTGTTTTTAAACGATTTTTGTCGTTTTTTGCTGCGTCGCCATCGCCAGCACCGCAAGCGCGCATAATCTTTGTAAGGTCGATCGGTTGTAGACGACTTATCCCAAACAGGTTTGAGGGCGCTTTTATGACACCAGCAACACCATTCACCGCGCGCACCACTGCCGCATCGAGCTACCTCTACTACCGTCACACGCTGCCGGTGCGCCTCATGCATTGGACCAACGTGGTATCGCTGACGATTTTACTGATGAGCGGGTTGATGATATTCAACGCGCACCCGTCGCTGGATTGGGGCAAGTCATCCTACACCGGCAAACCGTCGCTACTGCAAATCAGCTCACGCGACGGGGGCAACGGTCAATTGATCGGTGTCACGCGCGTGTTCGGGCACGAGTTCACCACCACGGGGCTACTCGGCGCATCGAAAACTGCCGAAGGCACACCCAATGACGTGGCGTTCCCGTCGTGGATGACCATCCCCAGCGACTATTCGCTTGCCGCCGCACGGGCATGGCATTTTTTCTTTGCGTGGCTGTTTGTGATCAACGGCATGGCCTACGTGCTCTACGCCATTTGGAGCCGGCATTTGCAGCGCGATTTGCTGCCCACGCGACCGGAAATTCGTAGTATCGGCCGCTCGATCATCGATCACGTTTTGTTTCGCCATCCACAAGGCGAAGACGCCAAGCGCTATAACGTGCTGCAGAAGCTCGCCTACATTGCCGTAATCTTTGTGTTGCTGCCGGGGATTATTCTTGCGGGCTGGGCGATGTCGCCGTGGCTGAATTCAATTGTGCCGGGCTGGATCGATTTTCTCGGCGGCCGCCAATCGGCGCGCACGCTGCACTTTCTGTTCGCGTGGCTGCTGGTGGCGTTTGTGTTGATCCACGTGTTTGAAGTAATCATCAGCGGCGTGTGGAACCATCTGCGCTCGATGATCACCGGCAACTATCGCATCACCGGCAGCAAAGGAAGCGATCATGAATAAGCGCCAATTTCTCGGCCGTGCGCTCGCGGGGGCCTCCGCCTTGGTGCTGGCCGGCTGCGACCGTTTGAACACCACGCCGTGGTTTACCAAAATGCTCTCCGCCGGCGAAGCGCTGAGCGAACGCGTGCACCATCTGGTCGGCGGACGCGTGTCGATGGCGCAGGAGTTTACCGAGGCCGATTTATCGCCCAACTTTCGCGGCAACGGCAGCGTCAATATCGACGAGACCGGCTATCGCGCCATGGCCGCCGAAGGTTTTGCTAACTGGACACTCAAGGTCGATGGACTGGTCGAGCAGCCTGCCGCGCTCACCCTCGCACAACTGCGCGCCCTGCCCAGCCGTACGCAAATCACGCGCCACGATTGCGTCGAGGGCTGGAGCGCCATCGGCAAATGGACCGGTGTGCCGCTCGCGCAAATTTTGGCCATCGCCAAACCCAAGCCGCAAGCGCGCTACGTGGTGTTTCACTGCGCCGACACCTACGGCAGCGGTAACAATAAAACACCGTACTACGAAAGTATCGACATGGACGATGCGTACCATGCGCAAACCATATTGGCGTATGGGCTGAACGGCAAACACCTGCCCGTCACCAACGGCGCACCGCTGCGTTTACGCGTGGAACGGCAACTCGGCTACAAACACGCCAAGTTTGTGATGCGCCTGGAGCTGGTGGAACATTTTTCGCAAATCGGCGGCGGCAAAGGCGGCTACTGGGAAGATCGCGGGTATCAGTGGTACGCAGGGATTTGACGGGCGCCGAGTCGCTCCATCGGTGATAAACATAAGTATTTGATTTTATTGATATTTTTTTACAACCCCGATGGGCACTTCCAATCGCTAAAATAGTCGTCATCTTCGAAGCGGCGTAGTGCCAGGAGTGACGGTGTGTTACCCAAAGTAAATGTGATTCAGTGCGATGACGCCGACTACTTGTTGTTGGCCACGCACGACGCGATCACCACGCATCTTCAGGCATCGGGCACGTGGGAAAGCCATCTCTTGGCGATCAGCCGCCTGTTCACGCACGGCATTCACGAGCCGCTGATTCTGGATATCGGCGCTAACCTGGGTGCGTACGCGGTGCCGATGGCCAAGCACCTCGACGCCGCCAAAGGCGTGGTCTATGCGTACGAGCCGCAACGCATCGTATATCAACAGTTATGCGGCAATATTTTTCTCAATCGGCT
>JAYUAH010000746.1:0-7080 GCA_043741415.1 Betaproteobacteria bacterium | reverse complement strand
ATGATTGCGGGAGTTTCAAGGTAAATATTATTAAATATCGTTTAAAAACAAATACTTAATAAACTATTCAGGATCGAACTCGGCCAGATTCCGGCTTGCCGAAAGCCACGCGCCCAGCCAACCCAAGGCTGCGGCGAACAGGCACAGGCTGACCGTATCCGATATAGACAAGTGGTGAAGCTGGAGGTTCGAGCCGTAAAGCTCGGCCAAGCCCGCCAGCCGCCCGTTCAAGAGGCGCAGCCCGCCCCACACGATAAGCCAACCCATGAGGCCGCCGGCCAGGCCCAACACCGAGCCGAAATACAAAAACGGGCGGCGTATGAACGGATTGGTAGCGCCGATCAACTTGGCGACTTCGATCTCGGCGCGCTGTGTGAGTATTTGCAGGCGGATGGTGTTGAAAGTCACCGCCACCAGCGCGAACGCGAGCAACGCGCCCAGCACCAGCACCACCAGCCGGCCCAGTTGCAGCGTGGCATCGAGGCGCCGCGCCCAAGCTGAATCGAGCTGCACGTATTCGACTTTGGGCCAGGCTTTGAACTCATCGCGCAATCGCTCGAGCGTGGCGACGGTATTCTCTTTGGCGTCGACCACAAAACCATCGGGCAGCGGATTGCGTCCGAGGCTCGCGATCACATCGGCCAAGCCTGTTTTGGTTTTGAGTTTAGCCAGCGCCTGATCGCGCGCGATGAATTTGAACTTCGCGATGCCCGCGTGTTTTTTCAAACGGTTTTCGATCTCGCGCGTGTCGGCGGGCTGTGCGTCGAGCGTGAGAAACAGGCTCACCTGCGGCGCGGGCGCCTTGTCCTGCGCGAAGCCTTGCACGTTGACCAGCACCACGTAGAACGCCAGCGGCAGCGCCAGCGCCACGCCGATCACGCCGATGTTGAGTATGCTGGCGAGCGGCGTGCGCGCGAGACGCGCCAACGCGCCGGCCAGACACAGGCCATGCTGGCGCAGCCAATTTCTCATGTGACCACACGCCCGTGTGTCAGGCTGATGCAGCGCGGTTGCAAGCGTGCTTCGAGTTGCTCGTCGTGGGTGGCGATTACCACGGTGACACCCACCTGATTAAACGAGCGCAGCAGCTCGCCCAGTTCCACCGCATACGCCGAATCCAGATTCGCGGTCGGCTCGTCCGCCAGCAAAATCGACGGCCGATGCACGATGGCGCGCGCAATCGCCAGCCGTTGTTGTTCGCCGCCGGAGAGGGTAATCGGCATGGCTTTTTCTTTACCGAGCAGGCCCACTTTGTCGAGCGCTGCGCGCACGCGCTTGGCGGCGTCTGCGGCGTGGTAGCCAATGATATCCAGCGGCACCATCACGTTCTGGTACACGTTGCGGTCGTAGAGCAGCTTGTGGTCCTGAAACATCAGTCCAAAATTGCGCCGCACAAACGGCATCGCCGAAGCGCGCAGCGTGCCTACATTTTGTCCGTTCACCAGCACCGTGCCCGAAGTGGGCCGTTCGATCGCGGCCATCAGCTTGAGCAGCGTGCTCTTGCCCGCGCCTGAGTGCCCGGTGACGAATACCATTTCGCCGGGCTGCACTTCGAGTGAAACAGTTTTCAGCGCTTCGTAGCCGCCGGGGTAGCGCTTGCTGACCTGAATGAAACTGATCACGCGCGATTACGCTTTTGGGGTCTGATCAAGTAATGCGGACACAAATTCGTCGGCCTTGAACGGCCGCAAGTCTTCGAGGCCTTCACCCACGCCGATGAAGCGCACGGGGATCGGCTTCCCGCCCGCTTTACCAGAATTACCAGAGCGCATATGCGCAATAGCAGCAATCACACCGCCTTTCGCCGTGCCGTCGAGCTTGGTGAGTACGAGGCCGGTGACGCCCAGCGTGTCATCAAACGCTTTCACCTGCGCCAGCGCGTTCTGGCCGTTGTTGGCGTCGAGCACAATCAGCGTTTCGTGCGGCGCGCCGGGCAGCGCTTTGTCGATCACGCGTTTTACCTTTTTAATTTCGTCCATCAAATGCAGTTGCGTGGGCAAGCGCCCTGCGGTATCGGCGAGCACCACGTCGATGCCGCGTGCGACGGCCGCATGCATGGCGTCGTACATTACGGCGGCAGAATCGCCGGTTGCCTGGCTGATCACCGTCACGTTATTGCGCTCGCCCCACACCATCAGTTGTTCACGTGCCGCGGCGCGAAAGGTGTCGCCGGCGGCGAGCAGGACGGACTTGCCCTGCGCCTGATAGTAATGCGCGAGCTTGCCGATGGAGGTGGTTTTGCCGGCGCCGTTTACCCCCGCCAGCATGATCACAAACGGTTTGCTGGTGCTGACATCCAGCGGCTGCTCGATGGGCTTTAACATCGCGGTAAGATCGTCTGCCAGCGCCTGTTTGAGTTGCGCCGCTTCGGTGTAGCGCTCGCGCCTGGCGCGCGCACGCAGGCCATCGATCAGATGCGCGGTGGCGGTGACGCCGACGTCGGCGCTCAGTAGCACCGTTTCCAGTTCTTCGTAAAATGCCTCGTCGAGCTTGCGCCCCGCACCGAACAATCCGGCGACCTGAGCGCCCAGCTTTTCACGCGTTTTGGTGAGGCCTGACTTCAGGCGCGCAAACCAGCCGCCGGCTTCAGGCGTGTCCACGGCTTCGGGCGCAGCGGCTGCGGTTTTGTCTTTGGGTTTGAGGAAACCAAACATCGGAAGTGTTGTCGGAGAGTCGGTTGTGGCAGAGGTGCGATGATAAGGGCAATAGTGCCCTTGCCGCAGCAGATTTGGTTACAATTCTACCCGAAACGTTTTTGCAGGTTCCTCTCTCAGGTGATGTTAATCGTGAATAAATGGATACGGCGGGGCCTTGTGCTCTCGACATGCGCTTGTTTAATAGCCGGCGCGGCAGATGCAGCCGATGCGGTCGATGCAGCGGTAGGCGAAATGACGCTAGCCAACGGCCTGCGCGTGATCGTCAAAACCGATCGCCGCGCGCCGGTGGTGGTGTCGATGGTGTGGTACAAAGTCGGCAGCGTGGACGAAGTGAACGGTGCTACCGGCGCCGCGCATGTGCTCGAACACATGCTGTTCAAGGGCACGAAAACGGTTCCCGGCGGCGATTTCTCAAAAATCGTCGCCGCGGTAGGCGGACGCGACAATGCGTTTACCAGCCGCGACTACACCGGTTATTTTCAGACGGTGCAAAAATCGCAATTGCCGCTGATGCTCAAACTCGAAGCCGATCGCATGGTCAATGCGCTGATCCCGCAGGACGAATTCGACAAGGAAATCAAAGTCATCATGGAAGAGCGCCGCATGCGCACCGATGACCGTCCGCGCGCACTGGTGTACGAGCAACTGATGGCCACTGCGCTGCGCGCGCATCCGTACCGCACGCCCACCGTGGGCTGGATGAACGATCTGGAAAACATGAGCGCCGACGACGCGCGCGCCTTTTACCAAAAATGGTACGCGCCGAACAACGCCACGCTGGTGGTCGTCGGTGACGTATCGCACGACGAGGTATTCAAGCTCGCGCGCGAGCATTTCGGGCCGCATCAATCCAAACTCTTGCCCGCGCGCAAACCGCAGGACGAGCCGTCGCAAACCGGCATACGACGCATAACCGTCAAGGCGCCCGCCGAGCAGCCGTATCTGGTGATGGCGTACCGTGCGCCGCGCTTGATTGATGCGGAAAAAGATTGGGAACCCTACGCGCTCGACATGCTGGCCAGCGTGCTCGACGGTAACGAGGCTGCGCGCTTCGCGCGCTCACTGGTACGCGGCTCGCAAATCGCCGGCAGCGCCGATGCCAGCTACGACGGCGTGGGGCGCGGCCCCGCGTTCTTTTATTTGTCAGCGGTGCCCACCGCGGGCAAGACGGCGGACGACGTAGAGCAGGCGCTGCGCCGCGAAGTGCAGAAAGTGATCGCCGAAGGTGTGGCTGAAGACGAGTTAAAGCGCATCAAGGCGCAAGTCATTGCCGCGCGCGTGTACGAGCGCGACTCGATGTTCTTTCAGGCGCGCCAGATCGGTGCGATGGAAACCTCGGGCTACTCGTATAAAGCGCTGGATGTGATGACCGAAAAACTCAAAGCCGTGACCGCCGAACAAGTGCGTGAGGTGGCCAAAAAATATCTGATCGACGATGCGCTCACGGTGGCTTATCTCGATCCACAACCGGTGGGCGATAAAAAGCCCGCAGCACCGCCCGCAGGATTACGCCATGCTCAGTAAGTATTTGATTTTATTGAATTTTTTATTATTATCCTCGGCGGCGCTGGCGATCCTGCCGATTCAGCACTGGCAAACCGCCGGTGGCGCGCGCGTTTATTTTGTGGAGAACCGCGACATACCGATGCTCGATCTGTCGATTGATTTCGCTGCCGGCTCCGGCTTTGATCGCAACGAAAAAGCAGGTGTGGCGAGCATGACCAACCACATCATGCGGCTCGGCGCCGAGGGCATGGACGAAGACGAAATCGCACGCCGGACGGCGGACATTGGCGCCGGCATCAGCGGGCGCTTCGATTCCGATCGTGCAGGACTCAGCATGCGTACGCTGTCGAGCAGCGCGGAACGCGAACAGGCGCTGGCGGTTTTCACGCGCATGCTGCAAAAGCCGCTGTTTCCCGCGGCGGTGCTGGAGCGCGAAAAAACGCGGCTTATCGGTGCGCTGAAAGAAGGCGATATCCAACCGGGCAGCATTGCGGCGCGCACCTTCAATCAACTCATGTACGGTGCGCACCCGTACGGGTTGCGCGGTTCCGGCGAGATTGAGTCCGTGGGCCGTATCACGCGCGACGATCTGTCGGCGTTTTACCGGCAGCACTACGCGGCGCGCGGCGCGGTGATCGCCATCATGGGCGACGTTTCGCGTGCCGAGGCCAACACGATTGCCGAACGCATTACCGCCGGATTGCCGCAAGTGACGGGCGCTGCTTCAGCGCTGCCGCCGGTGACGGCCAAGCCGGAAAAAATCACGCGGCTGATTGCGCATCACGCTTCGCAAAGCCACATACTCATCGGCACCATCGGCATGGCGCGCAGTGACCCGGATTACTTTCCGTTGTTCGTCGGCAACTACATCCTGGGCGGCGGCGGTTTTGCTTCGCGTATCAATGAAGAAGTGCGCCAGAAGCGCGGGCTGGCGTATTCGGCGTCCGGTTATTTTGCGCCGCTGGCGCAGAAGGGTCCGTTCGTGATCAGCATGCAAACGCGCAAGGATCAGGCGCAGGAAGCGCTGGATGTCACGCTGAAAACCCTGCGTGATTTCATCGCCAACGGCCCCACCGATAAAGAACTCACGGATGCCAAAACCAATCTGGTCGGCGGCTTTCCGCTGCGCATCGACAGCAATCGCAAAATACACGATTATTTGGCGGTGATTGGCTACTACAATTTGCCGCTGACGTATCTGGACGAGTTCGTCGGCAACATTGAGCGCGTGAGCATTGCCGATATCCGTCGCGCCTTCACTGCGCGCATCGATCCCGAAAAGCTGATCACCGTAGTGGTGGGTGCCGAAGGCGCCGCGAGCGAAAAAGCCGCCACCGCACCGCGCTGAGCGTGTTGCGCGTGGCTCGTGCAGCGCAAACATGAAGCAAAACCGGGTGCGCATCATCGGTGGCGAGTGGCGCAGCCGCTTCATCACCTTTCCCGACCAGCAAGACCTGCGTCCCACGCCGGATCGTGTGCGTGAAACGCTGTTTAACTGGCTGGGGCAGGACCTCACCGGATTACGCTGTCTCGATCTTTTTGCCGGCAGCGGCGCGCTGGGTTTTGAAGCGGCCTCGCGCGGGGCCAAACAGGTGACGATGGTCGAGCGCGAGCGCGATGCCTGTGCGGCACTGGAAGCGAACCGCAAGACGCTCAACGCGACACGGGTGGAGATTGTCAGAGCCGATGCGTTGCACTTCCTGCGTGGCGCGCCGGGTGTGTATGATGTTGTCTTTGTGGACCCGCCGTTTGCTGCCGCCGGTGTTTGGGCAGCGTTGTTTGAAATGTTGCCACCGTGGCTGACCGCAGCGGCCTGCGTGTACTGTGAAAGCGGCGATAAACTGACACCGCCGGCGGGCTGGGCAGTACATAAACAAAGCCGCGCCGGCCAAGTGCATTATCAATTATTGAAACGGATAACTCATGACGATCAAAGCAGTTTACCCCGGCACCTTTGACCCGCTCACCGCAGGCCACGAAGATTTGACGCGCCGCGCGTCGAAACTGTTTGATTACGTGATCCTGGCGGTGGCCGACAGCAAATCCAAAAAGCCCTTGTTCACACTCGAAGAGCGCGTGGCCATTGGGCGCGAGTCGCTGAAAGATTTGAAGAACGTCGCCGTCATGGGCTTCTCCGGGCTACTGATGAATTTCGCGCAACAGCACGATGCCCGCGTGGTGCTGCGCGGGGTGCGTGCGGTGTCCGACTTCGACTATGAGTTTCAATTGGCCGGCATGAACCGCCAATTGTATCCCGAGGTGGAAACCATTTTTCTCACGCCGGGCGAGCAATATGCCTATGTGTCGGCGACGCTGGTGCGCGAGATTTCCATACTCGGCGGCGACGTGACCAAATTCGTGTCGCCCTATGTGGCGGCTCAGCTCGCCGAAAAAGTTAGACAACTCGGCGGCAAATAACGCATGGCACTGATGATCACCGACGAGTGCATCAACTGCGATGTGTGTGAACCCGAATGCCCAAATCAGGCGATTTATATGGGCGTTGAAATCTACGAGATAGACCCCAACAAATGCACCGAATGCGTCGGTCATTTTGACGAGCCGCAGTGCGTACAGGTCTGCCCCGTGGCCTGCATACCCGTGAACCCCGGCCACATCGAAACCCGCGAGACGCTTTGGCAAAAATACTATCGATTGACCGGGGTGATTCCGGTTGCGGTGCTGCCGTAGCTGTAATTTGGCAGTCAAAACAACCTAGTTTGATGCATTTCAAAGCGTATTTTAGGGCTCTAGCCCAATAAAACAGGGCGTAAAAAGCTATTAATTTTGTAGCAAACACTTGTCAAGTCTGTCCGGCTGCTCCGGCCTTGGTATCGGGTTCTGACTCCGGTTTGCGTGGTGGCTTGGGTCTTGGCGGCGTGCTGGTGTGAATCATCATGGTGGCTTTTTCCATCTC
>JAYUAH010000745.1:0-7085 GCA_043741415.1 Betaproteobacteria bacterium | reverse complement strand
GCCGGTGATTACCAGATCGACGTTGGCCTCGATGTCGGCGTAGACCGTTTCCAGTGCGGGCACCGAAGCTGCGCGCTTGCGATGGTGGATTACGCGTGCGACACCGTAGTGTTTTACCAGTAGCTCGCCCAAATCCTGCGCGAGGTGATTGAAGTTGGGTTTGGAATTGTCGATGAAGGCGACGACTTTATCTTTGAGGCTGTCGATGGATTGCCATGGGCGTTGCATGCCGGCGCCGTCGGGGGCGCAGGGGTCGAGGATGATGTTGTTGCTCATGAGGCTCCTTACAGGGATGCTTTGAATTGTCGCGCAAAACGCGGTACACAACTACTGTCATTCCCGCGCAGGAGGGAATCCATGCGTGGCGACAAGTGGCACTGTGTTATGGGTTCCCGCCTGCGCGGGAACGACAGGAGATGGTTTGTCATGCTGGGGTGAATCGAGCAATAACAGGTGCCCAACGGCGTAGTTCAGCAACGATGAATTCGCCAAACGCGACCGGTGTCGAGCCACACAGGGTAATACCCGCGCTATTTAACTTGGCTGCAATTTCAACATTCCGAATCACTGCGGTAGCGGCTCGCGATAGGTGGTCTATCTGCGATGGAGACGTGCCGCGCGGCGCAACCACCCCGATCCAATTCGATACCTCGCCACCCACTACGTCCGCTTCCGCCAGCGTCTGCACTTGCGGCGCGATCGCACTGCGCTCTGTGCCAGTGACGCCCAGCGCGCAGGTGTGGTGCGCTACCGTGCTCCAAAACAAAAAATTAAATAAAAACAGATACTTGGAAATCAGGAATGCCAATGGTATTGACGCTTTGTTTACACGGTGCCTGCGCCATCGTCCTGCGCCACGGCAAGCATACGCTGATTTTGCGAAAACTTGTTTATACCGCAGAATGCACATGCGCAACGCCACACAATCCAGCATCTGAAACACGAGGAAATTCAAATGGAAAAATTATTACCGCTCGCCGAAAAAGCTGCCACGCTGTTGAAGGCGCGCCAACAAACCATCGCCGTCGGCGAATCATCCACCGGCGGCTTGATCAACGCTGCGTTGCTGGCGCTGCCGGGTGCGTCGGCGTATTGCAAAGGCGGCATGGTGATGTACACGCGCGATGCCTTGCTGGGGTTGCGCAACGTCACGCCGGAGATTCTGCAAACCATGCGCGGCGGGACCGAGCCCCTGGCTTTGTTTAGAGCGCGCACCATCCGGGAACATATGAACGCAGATTGGGGCCTTAGCGAATCAGGTGCAGCAGGGCCGACCGGCAGCCGCTATGGCTACGCTGCCGGACACTGTGTGCTGGCGGTTGCGGGCGGCATGGAAAAAGCCATCACCATTGAAACGGCCAGCAGCGACCGGCAGGCGAACATGTATGCGTTTGGCGAAGCGGCGTTGAAGTTGCTGATCGAGTGTCTGGAAAAAACACCGGCGAGTGCGAAGTAATGAAGGCGCAGCCATTGCCGCCAACAATAGAGGTTGCTCTTTTCAGGAGAATAAATTTCATGTTTACATTGCGTTGGATTCAACAAATTTTGCTGGCGATAGCGGTTTCATGGGCGGCAGTGAGTGGCGCGTACGCCCAGCCCGCAAAAGCACCGGCTTCGGTTCCCGCTCCCGCATTCACCCCCGAAGTCGGGCAGGAAGGCAAAGACGTGGTGTGGGTGCCGACCTCGCAGGCGCTGGTGAACAAAATGCTCGACATGGCGAAGCTCACTGCCACGGATATTCATTACGATCTGGGCTCCGGCGACGGCCGCACGGTGATCACCGCGGCCAAGCGCGGCGCTCGCGCCTATGGCATCGAATACAACCCAGACATGGTTGAACTGTCGAAACGTAACGCCGCCAAAGAAGGCGTGAGTGAACGCGCCACGTTCACCAAGGTAGATTTATTCGCAACCGATTTTTCGCAGGCCACCGTGATCACCATGTTTTTGCTGCCGGAAATCAATCTCAAACTGCGGCCGAAAATTCTGAATCTCAAACCCGGCACGCGCATTGTCTCCAACACGTTTACGATGGGTGAGTGGGAAGCCGATGAAACCGGCACTGCGGCGGGCGATGAAGGCTCGAGTTATTACCGCACGGCGTTGCTGTGGATCGTGCCGGCGAAAGTGGGCGGCACCTGGAAATCAGCGCAAGGCGACATTTCACTCAAGCAGGAATTTCAAAAAATCTCCGGCGCCATCAATGCCAGCGGCGTATCCACCTTGATCACCGGCGGCAAAATGCGCGGTGATCAAATCAGTTTTAGTGCAGGCGGTGCGCAGTATGCTGGTACTGTGAGTGGCAGCGCCATCACGGGCACGGTGACTGTGGGTGGCGCGAGCCGTGAATGGCGGGCGACGCGGTAATATCGTAAGTATATGATTTTAAATAATATTTTGTTGGCAATGCCTCTTGGGGTGGAAGCGAGCGTAACTGCCTGAATGTAGCGTGCAATAAGGGCAGCGCATTGCACCGCACATTGTTCGGACACAGCGACATACGGCGCAATGCGCTACGCTTATTGCGCCCTACGAGCTACGGACTTCGATGTGGTTGAGTAGGAGGAGTCAGTCCATGCCACCGCCCTACGGATTCTTATGCCATCCACGATCCGCCGTTTGGGATTAAATTCACAGGAGGCGCGCTTTGCATTTCAATTCTGGTACTGCAAATTATGCATTCAAGCATTCTTCCTCGGGGCTGCAAAACGGATTTCTGTTTCTTATCCACGCACGATGTGCATAGATAGTGAAGAGGCTCGCCTTGCTCCATGCCTGGTTTTAAAGCGTAAGCGAGTGCCTTGATTGGAAGCTCAAATAGCGCATAGCGTTGAATTTGCGCTTCCCAGCCTTTAACCTCTGCCAATTGCTTTTCAAGTCCGCGTATCTTCTCAGCGAGTGCTGCTTGTTTTTCTTGACTTGTTAATTCAGACGCAATCGCGTCGGTGAGCTTCATTTGAACGTCAGTGACGGCAGTCAAGAGCTCACTGTAATTGGAAAGCGAGTGAGTTGCTTTGAGCAGATCCGCGAGGATTTTGGTGCTCCGAACGGCGGCAACAATTTCTGCGTACATGATAAATCCTTGAACTAAATTTTACTTGTGACGGGCAAAATGAACTAACGAGTGTAAGTTTGTGACTTCGCTATTGAAGTTGGCACACTCGCTTCGCGCGAGCAATCACAACTTCACCTCTCGCAAAAATTCCGTCCGCGCCTTACCCCCCGCCATCAAGAACGACAAATCCCCGCCGCTCAAAATAAAGCGCATGCCGTAGCCGATGTATTTATCCATCAGCTTCTGGTCGTAAACGCCGCCCATGCCGGGATGTTTGTTGTGTTTTTTACAGGCGGCGATGACGTTGCGGTAGGCGTCTTCCACGCGCGGGTCAGCGAATTGACCGGGAATGCCGAGTTCGGCGCATAAATCGTTAGTGCCGATCAGTACCACGTCGACTCCAGGTACGGCGGCGATGGCATCGGCGTTTTCAATGGCCTTGGGGGTTTCGACCATTACGATTACCAGCGTTTCGGCGTTGGCGATGCGCGTTGATTCGCCGACCGACATCGCCTGATACGCAAACTGCGGCAGTGCGCCGACTACGGAGCGGTGGCCGATCGGCGGATACTTGCAGTGCGACACCACGCGCGCGGCTTCTTCGGCGGTATCGACATGCGGCACCACAATGCCCTGCGCGCCGGAGTCGAGCAGGCGCGAGGCGTGGTGATGTTCTTTGCCCGGCACGCGCACGATGGGTGTGATGTTCAGCGGCAGGCAGGCAATGGCGACCTGCGAGGCGAGGTCCACGTCCATCGCGCTGTGTTCCATGTCGATGAACAACCAGTCAAAACCGCAAGTCTTGGCGATCATCCCGGCGTCGACCGTGCGCATGGTGCGCATGCCCATGCCGAGCGCGAGTTGACCGGCCTCGAGCTGTTGTTTGGTGTAATTCGCGAAAATGCCCATGGTATTGCCCTTTTTTGATGTTGAGAATTTATTCGATGCGTATGCCGGAAGTTTTAACGACGTTTGCCCATTTGGCGATTTCGCTGCGCAGATTGTCGGCGTAGGCCTCGGGTGTGCCGCCGATCGGATCGTATCCTAAATCGATGAGGCGCTTGCGCACCTCGGGCTGTTGCAGTGTTTTGGCCGAGGCGGCGCTGACCAGATTGACGATGTCACGCGGGGTGGCCGCGGGTGCGAGCGTGCCCCAGAAACTGCCGGCGTCCACGCCCTTCAATCCCGCTTCGTCAAAAGTTACTACATCGGGCAGCGCCGAATTGCGTTTGTCGCCGGTGATGGCAATCGGACGCAGGCGGCCCGTCGCAATATGTTGTTTCACCGACGGCGCGCCGGCAAACAGCATCGCGACTTGCCCGGCGATCACATCGGTAATCGCCGGGCCGCCGCCTTTGTACGGAATGATGGTGACATCCACATTTGCCGCCGAACGAAACAGTTCGACGCCCATATGCGTGGCCGATCCATAGCCGCCGACAGCGAAATTCAATTGCCCCGGCCGCGCCTTGGCCAGCGCAATTAGTTCTTTCAGCGTGCGCGCGGGCACCGAGCGGTGCACGGTGAGCACCACCGGCGCCGAGGCGAGCAGCGACACCGGCGCGAAATCTTTCAGCGGATCAAATGGCAGCTTGCGGTTCAAACTCGGATTGCTGGAGAACGCGGTATCGACATTGAGCAAGGTGTAACCATCGGGCGCGGCTTTTGCCGCGGCATCAGTGCCGATGAGCGTGCCGCCGCCGGGACGGTTATCGACAATGATCGGCTGGCCCAGCGCTTCGCTCAGTTTCGGCGACAGGATGCGCGTCAGCGTATCGGTGCCGCCGCCAGCCGCGAGGGGGATGATGATGCGGATAGGGCGAGTGGGGTAGGCCTGTCCTGAGCTTGTCGAAGTGGGCTGTGCGTGGGCTTGGCCAAAAGCAAATGCGTGAAATTCCCACCGCAAAGGCGCAAAGACACAAAGAACGGCAGCAAAAAAAACCAAAAAGATGTTGGGGTTCTTTGCGTACACTTTGCGCCTTCGCGTCTTTGCGGTGACGAACTTGATCCAGCCGTTTATCGCCCAGCAAAAAACACCGACTCCAGCCAATCCCACATTGCCGCCACGCCGATGCTGGCGTTGTCGATCTGGCAATGGTGATAGCCGCCTTCTTCGCGCGTGAACAGTTTGAAGGTTTTGTTTTTCGAGCCCACCGCATCGAAGCACTTTTGCGCGATGGGCAGCGGAATCTGTTCGTCACCCTCGCCGTGCACCATCAGGAACGGACAGGTAATTTTTTGCACCACACCGTCGAGGCGGAAGCCTTCGAGTTTTTTCATCGCTTCGTCGCGCGTGGCGACATTGAAAATCCACAACAGGTGTTGCCACGGTACCGACAGCGAAGGGTTTAAGCCGCTGTCGAGCTTTTCAAAGCGGCCGCGCCAGATTTCCCAGTAATCCCACTGCGCACCCCACGCGATGCAGGCGGCGAAGCGTTGCTCAAACGCCGCGGCGCGTGGCGCGTAGTAGCCGCCGAGGCTGATGGCCATCACGCCGATGCGCTTGGCATCGATTTCCTTGCGTGCCGCTAAAAATTCGTAGGCCGCCGTGCCGTAACGTTCGGTCTCGTGATGCAGCCACTGGTTGCGAAAGCGCACCGCTTCGCCGTTGCCGGGACCGTCGACAATCAGGCAGGCGATGCCGCGTGCCGCGAGATCGGGCACGCCTTTGAAATACTGGATTTCCTTGGTGATATCGAAACCGTCGAAGAACACCATCGCGGGAGTTGGGCCTTTGTGACCAACATTTTCGGCGTGGATCAAAATCGCCGGCAGTGATGCGCCTTCATACGGAATTTCAACGTGCTCGATTTTCGGTCGGCGTATTAGTTGCGCGGCATCGCGAAAGCAATCCACACCGCGCTTGTACGCGGCGAGGCCGTCGCTCTTGGGTTGCAAAAAACGCTCGCCTACGTGGTAATAGTTCGCCGCACGAAACAGATACTGAGCGCCGGTGGTTTTGCGGCCTGCTGCAATGTGCGCGCGGCCGGCGTCTTCGACCTTGCGTGCCTCGCGTGCCCACTCGTTGAACCACGCCGTGTCGTCGCCGATTTTGCTTTTCAACCGCAAGCCGATGCGGTTGATTTCGTCGATTTCGGCGCCGCCCCACGGTGCGGAATTGAGCCCGATCAGCATGCCGTGCGACCAGCGGTAATCCTCGGGAAAATACATGAACGAGAGTTCGTCGGCCAGTTTGTTGACATTAGCCATGGGATATCCTTTCTTTTTAGTGGCTTGCGAACACCGATGATAGCACCGCAAAAAGGGCGATTCCGGTATCATCACGGCTGGCGTAATCACAACTGGAGAAATTGAATGGTATCGATTTTCTGTCGTAATCTGGCACTCGTTTTTGCGATGACGTATTCGGCACTGGCGCTGGCGCAAGCGCAGCCCGCGAAAAAAGAATTCGAACCTATGTCCGGCCAAAGCGGTAAGGACGTTGTTTGGGTGCCATCGCCGCAGGCGCTGGTGGATCGCATGCTGGATATGGCAAAATTGACGCCCGCAGATATTCATTATGACCTGGGTTCGGGTGATGGCCGCACCGTGATTACCGCGGCCAAGCGCGGTGCGAAGGCCTACGGCATCGAATACAACCCGGACATGGTGGCCCTTGCCAAACGTAATGCGCAAAAGGAAGGGGTTGCCGAGCAGGCGATCTTCAAGCAAGGCGATATTTTTACCAGCGACAGCATCAACGATTATACGAAGGCCACGGTGATCACGCTGTTTCTGTTGCCCGACCTGAATGTGAAGCTGCGCCCGACGCTGCTCGATATGAAGCCGGGCACGCGCGTGGTGTCCAACTCGTTCACCATGGCCGAATGGAAGGAAGACGAAAAAATTTCCGCCGGTGGTGATTGCAGCTCGTGGTGCACGGCGTATCTGTGGATTGTGCCGGCGAAAGTTGCGGGCACCTGGAAAACCTCGCGCGGCGTGCTGACATTGAAACAAGAATTTCAGATGCTGAGTGGCACCCTCGCTCAGGGCAGCAGCAACGCCGTGATCGCCGACGCAAAAATGAACG
>JAYUAH010000744.1:0-3019 GCA_043741415.1 Betaproteobacteria bacterium | reverse complement strand
GACAACTGATGGCGATTCTCGAACTGCGAAATTGCATATTGCCAAACCTGCGACACGAAGCACTCACATGATGTGCGCGCCTGATCCTGTAATACGCTTCGCTCCTTCCGGGCTACTGCATGATTGCTTTAAAGCTGTGCTTTGCGCCGTCACACCCCCGAATTAGACATCCCGCCATTGATGTGAATCGTCTGCCCGGTCACATAAGCACCCGCCGGGCCGCATAGGCTGCGCACCATGCCGGCGATTTCGAACGGCGTGCCTCTACGGCCGAGCGGAATACCGCTGGTTCGATTCGGCAACTCGTGCCCCGGTGCGCGCGCGGTATCGATCTGCCCCGGCGAAATGCAGTTGACGCGTATGCCGAACTCGGCCAAATCCTGCGCCAGCGCTTTGGTGAGGCCGACGATGCCGTGTTTGGAAGCCGCGACGTGCGCGCGATCCTTGAGGCCCAGCAATGCAGTGACGCCGGCGAAGGTGACAATGCGTCCGTCGCCCGCCTGCTTTAACGCCGGCAGGCAAGCCTTGGTAGCAACAAACACGCTGTCGAGATTGGTGGCGAGGATGCGGCGCCAATCCTCATAGCTGATTTCATCGAAATGCACGTGCTCGCGGACGGCGGCGTTGAGCACGAGGATGTCGAGGCGGCCAAAGCGTTTGATCACGGCATCGACCATGGCCCGCAACTGCGCGGGATCGGCGACGTCGGCGGCGTAGGCTTCGCCATCGCTGCCGAGCGCTTCGATTTCATCGACGACGCCGCGCGCCTCGGCGATATTCGAGCGTGTGTTCACCGCCACTTTGGCACCGCCGGTGGCGAGTGATAGCGCGATGGCGCGGCCGATGTTGCGCGCAGCGCCCGTGACGAGTGCTACTTTGCCGGCGAACTCATCGCCTTTGTGCATGCCGGGTTCGGTCATGGTTTTTCCTTTACGTAATTTTGAATTGTTGATGCTGCAAGATTTTTTGAGTAATACGTGAGCCCCGCGACTCGTTATCGTTACGCCGAAATACTATCTACTGTCATTCCCGCGCAGGCGGGAATCCATAACCCATTTACCGAATCACGTCGTCGTACAAATCCCGCCATAGTGGGTTTTTCTCTTGGATCAAATTGATTTTCCACGCGCGATTCCATTTTTTGATTTGTTTCTCACGCGTAAGTGCTGCGTGCATATCTTGATGCATCTAATACCAGACCAATTGCTTTACGTGGTATTTTTTGGTGAACCCGTCTGCGACTGCTTCACGATGTTGCCATGCGCGTTTGATCAGGTCTGAAGTCATACCGACGTCGAGCGTGCCGTATCGTTCTGTTGCGAGCAGGTAGACGTAGTAGGCTTTTTCCACTGTGTTATGGATTCCCGCCTGCGCGGGAAAGACAGGTTGAGCGTATGTTGCAGACGAGACCTCAGTAAACTACGCTTGACTTCGGAAAACCCCTACCCCGTCAACAACACCACCTTGCCCGCCACTTTACGTCCAGCAATGGCATTGAGCGCATCCGCCGCTTTCTCCAGCGGATAGGTGCCCCACACGTGCGGTTTGATTTTGCCTTCGGCGTACAACTTCCACATCTCGCTGGCCACCGCATTGCGTTGCACCGGATCGCGCTTGGCCATTCCCCCGAGCCAAACGCCGATGATGCTGCACCCTTTGATCAGCGGCAGGTTGAGCGATATTTTGGGTATGGGGCCGGCGGCAAAGCCGATCACCAGAAAGCGTCCGCCCCACGCCATGTCGCGCAGCGCAAGCTCGGAGTAATCGCCGCCCACCGGGTCATACACCACATCGAGACCTTTGCCCTTGGTGATCTCCTTCACGCGCGCGCGCATGTCTTCGCTGTTGTAATTGATGGTGGCATCGGCGCCATGCTCACGGCACACCGCAAGCTTTTCTTCGCTGGACGCGCAGGCAATCACTTTGGCGCCGAGCGCCTTGCCGATTTCCACCGCGGCCAAGCCCACGCCGCCCGATGCGCCCAGCACCAGCAGCGTTTCGCCGGCTTTGAGTTGCCCGCGATCGGTGAGCGCGTAATACGATGTGCCGTAGGTGGACGTCAGGCCCGCCGCACTCGCGAAATCGCACGAATCCGGCACCGCCTGCAGCCGGTCGACTTCCACGCTCACTTCTTCAGCATAGCCGCCGCTGGGGGACTGCGCGCTAACGCGGTCACCGACCTTCCAGCCTTCCACACCCGCACCTACTGCTTTGATTACGCCCGCGACTTCGGAGCCGGGGATGAACGGCAGCTCGGGCTTAGTTTGATATTTATTTTGAATAATCAGCGTGTCGGAAAATTTTACGTTAGCGGCTTTCACGCTCATCACTACCTGGCCCGGCCCGGCTTGCGGTGACGGACGGTCTTCAATGATCAGCGACTCCGGCGGACCCCACGCCTTGCACACGACTGCTTTCATTGATGCACTCCCTCTTAATGGCAATTCAGGCATATATAAAATTAATGTTTAAAATCAAATACTTACAATAAAACACCTCGCCAGACAAATCGGCGACTGAATCCGGTTCTACCCAATCAGGCTTTGCGTAATGCACGTATTCATTTTGACTTGATAACGTACTTCACCCGCAACACCGCCATCAGGCAGAAAGCGTCGTTCGGCGAAATCAATGGTGCCTTCAGTAGTAATTCGCAACACCGTGGAACAGCGCGTGCCGTACACAGGATTCACAATGCGCAGCGACGACGAGCGGCGCTCGCGTTCGAGAGAGCGGCCGCGCTGCGGCAGATCAGCATCCGACGCGGGGGCAGTGTCGTTCAGCAGTGCGAGATGGTGGTCGATATCAAACGGCGCGTGCGTGAGTTGCTCCAACCCCGCACGCCCTTTCACCACTTTGGGCCACGGCGTATTGAGCAGTTGATTGGGCACACCGTGAATGCCCGGTTCGACCTGCATCGGTGCTGGTGCGCGGTTGGAGTAGAAATACAAATCCTCTCCATCCCACGTGAGCAGGCAAAATCCGTTGTACGGAACCGCCGCACGCTGGATGTCTTCAA
>JAYUAH010000743.1:0-3027 GCA_043741415.1 Betaproteobacteria bacterium | reverse complement strand
ATCGTTACGCGCTTTGTCATTCGCAAAGTATAACGCCAACTCAAGCTGCCTCCGCAATAAACTGCAATCGCGCCAGATGCGCATACAGCGGACTGTCACGCAGCAGCGTTTGATGCGTGCCCATGGCGTGTATGCGTCCACCATCCATCACGATAATGCGATCCGCGGTGCGCACGGTGGCAAGGCGATGTGCAATCACCAGCGTGGTGCGTCCGCGCTCCAGCGACTCCAGCGCGCTCGCCACTTGGCGTTCACTCTCGGCATCAAGGGAACTCGTCGCTTCATCCAGCAACAAAATGGGACGGTCGGCTAACAACGCGCGTGCAATTGAAATACGCTGGCGCTGCCCACCCGAGAGTTTGACGCCGCGCTCGCCCAGATCGGTGGCAAAGCCTTGCGGCAGGCGCTCGATGAACTCCAGTGCGTGCGCAGCCACACAGGCGGCGTGAATCTCTGCATCTGACGCCTCGGGCCGGCCCGGGCGCACGTTGTCGCTGACACTGCCGGAAAAAATCACCGGGTCTTGCGGCACGATGGCGATGGCGCGGCGTAGCACCAGCGGATCGCAATGGCGCAAGTCGGCGCCATCAATCAGGATACGGCCTGTGTTACCGGCTGGATCGTAAAAGCGCAGCAGCAGCGCAAAAATCGTCGACTTGCCCGCGCCCGACGGCCCCACCAGCGCCACGCGCTCGCCCGGATTCACGCTGAATGAAATCGCATTCAGCACCACGGTGTCCGGCCTGCCAGGATAGGCAAAATGCACGTTATCGAAGCGGATCGCGCCCGCGAGCCGTGCGGGCAGCGTAATCACTGGCGCCTCGGCCGCTAACGCGGGCTGCGTATCGAGCAACTCAAACAAGCGTTCGGTAGCGCCCGCCGCGCGCTGTATTTCGCCCCACACCTCTGAAATCGTGCCCGCGCCGCTCGCCACCATCACTGCGTAGAATACGAAGGCCGAGAGCTGCCCGCCGGTGATGCGGCCTTCGAACACATCGTGTCCACCGACCCACAAAATGCCGCCCACCGCACTGAACCCGATCAGCATCACCAGCGCAATCAGCCACGCTTTGACACGGATGCGCTGCGCACCGCTCGCATACGCAGCCTCGGCGGCCTGATCAAAACGTGCGCGCGTATGCGCCTCGTGTCCATACGCCTGCACGGTGCGCACCTCGTGCAGCGATTCGTCGATGTGTGCGGAAACGTCGGCCACGCGATCCTGATTGTCGCGCGACAAGCGGCGCACGCGGCGGCCGACCACCAGTATTGGAATCAAAATAGCAGGAACGCCCAGCACGATCAGCGCCGCGAGTTTAGGGCTGGTGGTAAACAGCATGGCCAACGCGCCCGTGGTCATCAACAAATTGCGCAGAAACATCGACAGGCCAAAGCCGATGACTTGCCGGATCTGCTCGCTGTCGTTGGTCAGGCGCGAAGCGATTTCGCCGGTGCGGGCGGAGTCGAAATAGGCCGGCGTGAGCGTCAACACATGCGCGAACACCGCCTTGCGCAAATCGGCAATGATGCGCTCGCCCACGCTCATCATCAGATAAAAGCGCGTGAAGGTCGCGCCCGCCAGCACCACGGCAACCCCCACCACCGCGGCCAATGCAAGATTGAGCAAATGCGGATCGCGCGTGCCGAAGCCGGCGTCGATCACATAACGCAGGCCCTGCCCCAGCGCCAACACGCAACCGGCGGCGACCAGCAACGCAATCAGTGCAACCACAATGCGCCAACGGTAAGGCAGCAGAAAGCGGCTAAGACGCGCGAGTTGCGCGATGTCGCCGTTGCGTAGAGGGGGACGACTTTCGCTCATCGCTTAGCGAAATTACGTAAGTATTTGATTTTAAACAATTATTTTAGAAACCGACAAACTCTGCGCGCCCGCTGTCGGCAAGAACATCGATTTGCCACCCGCGCCGCCGCCAACAATCAATATCAAATCTTCAGCGGCATTCACAATCGGCACCATCGAGTGGTCGTCGCTCTGATCGACGAATACCGGGAAGCGCGGGCCCTTCGATTTGCCGCGATTTTTCATCAAGCCCCACGGCTGGCGCGCGAGTTCGAACAACGCGTTTTTGATGTCGCGTTTGTTCCAGCCTGCGGTCGACAGATGCTGCACATGCTCGAGGCCCAGCACCAACACCGGGTGGCCTTGCGAATACAGATTGTTCACACCCAATGTCGCCATCGACGACGCAAAGGTGCGCATAATTTCCAGCGGATCGGTTTGGATGTTCTCCGTCATGCTGTGCGGCGCTTCGGCGTTGACCACCGTGACGACATTTTGCTCGCAGCGAAAACCGCGCTCCACATGCAGCGGCTCCCACGGATTCGCCGCTTCGTACTCGGCAATGCAATACGTATATTTGCCCGGATGCCCGGTCTGCGACGCATCCACACCCGGCCCTGCGCCGCCGACATTCACCAGCACCAGGCGTAACGCGCGGCCGATAGTCGCATTCGCGCGCCAACCGGGGCCGAACAAACCCGTGCCGCAATTGATGCGCAACTGTTGAGCAATCGGCCCGTTCACAATAATCAGTGGCGCGCCCGCGTGCGTGGTGGTCTGGCGATGCGCGAGGCCATACGCCGGCTCGGACACCGCTTGCAACGCAGCCACCACCACTGGCAGATATGCGGGCTTGCAACCCGCCATCACCGCATTCACCGCGATCTGGCGCAAGGTCGCGCGGCCCATTTTCGGCGGCACTACACTAATCAATTCTTCCGCGTCGCGGCCCGGCATGCCGGTGAGCATTGCGCTTACACGCGTTTGTGTTGGCGGCACGATGGGTAGGCCGTCCGTCCAACCCTTCTCGTAAAAATAATCGTTGATCGCGTCGTACGATGCGTCGGTTTCTATGGGATGAGGTTGTGTGGTTGTCATGAGCTTGTTGAAAAAATCAAAGGCACTTCTTGCCACAGAGAACGCAAAGAGTTCTATGGGTTTGATGTTCTCTGTGTTCTCTGTGGCTAAAGGGTTTGACGTTGTCTGTGTAAATCTGTGTTCATCTG
>JAYUAH010000742.1:0-7131 GCA_043741415.1 Betaproteobacteria bacterium | reverse complement strand
TGCTGCGCCGCGGATCGCGTCAAAGCGGCTCTGTACTGATCGACCAGATGACCATTGCGGGTGATTGAGGCAATATTTCTTAAGTATTTGTTTTTATTGAATAAATTATAACTGACGCGTAACGTGCAAGCCGCACAGCAATTGCCGGGAGCGCTGGCTATGGTGCTGAACATCGTGCTCGCACCGCTGGTGTTCTGCGCAACGGCTTGGGTGCGGCGGCGGCAAGCCGCCGTTCTGCGCAGCGGCATCGCACTGACCGACGAACAGCAAAACCTGGCGCGTGCAGTGGGGGTCAACGCGGTTGAACGCGTGCGTGTGGTTGCGGCGCGCGTGGTGCCGCTGCCACTGCCGCTGTGGGCCTGCAGCGCGGCGCAACGCGCGGGTTGGCTGTCGCCGCACATTGCAGGTATGACGCTCGGCTACGGCATTGTGTTGCGCGCGGACTGTTTCAACCCCGAGTACTGCGATCAGCGTTTGCTGGCGCACGAACTCAGCCACGTGGCCCAATATGAGCGGCTGGGCGGTGTGCATGGGTTTTTGCGGCAGTATGTGCGCGAGTGTGTGTGGCCGGGGTATCCGCGCGGCGCTTTGGAAATCGAGGCACAGGCGGCTGAAGCGCGGGGTTCTGTGCCGCAAGCGGATGTGATACCGTACGCTTCCGCGGCAAATTCGCGGACGGCGCGCAGTGAATGCGCAGTGGATGTATAGGGATTCAACAATGAAACAGCTTTATTTCGGATGGGTGTTTTTGTGCACGCTAGGCATGCTGAGCATGCCGCCCGCGCTCGCGCAATCGGTGCAGATCGGCTATATCGACGGCGTGCGTATTGAAAACGATACGCGCCGTGCTTTTGACGTCAGCGAAGGCCTGCGCAAGGAATTCAACGCGCGTGAGCAGGAAGTGCGCGCGATGGAAACGCGCGTCAATGGCTTGAAGTCGCAGTTATCCAGCGCTAGCGGACGCGAACGCGAATTGAAGGAGCGTGAATTCCAGGCGCAGGCGCAGCGGCTCGAACAAATGGGGCGTGCGTTTGTGGACGATGTGGATCGGCGCAAGGCCGAAGAACGGCGCAAATACTTTGTCGAAGTCACCGCCATCGTCAATAAAATCGCCGAGGCGCAAAAGCTCGATCTGGTGGTGCAGGAAGCCGTGTTCGCGGGCAAGGCGGTGGATCTTACCGAGCAAGTGATCAAGGCAATGGGCGGACCTGCGCCCAAACCTGCAGCCAAGTAGGTTGCCGAGTAAGCTGCCCAGTAAGTTTCCAAGTAGTTTTCCCAGTAAGCGCAGGCCTTTCTGCGCCCGCATCGACGCCGTGTCCGCGTATCGGCGTAACGGGGAATTCTGCTAAAATCAATGCTTTACCGTATGATGGCGGCCACGCTCACCGTCGCGCTGCGCCCTCCCAATACCTTCATCCCGCTCATCACGAGTAAGGCAGCCCATGTTTTCGACCTCAAAAGACACGATCGCAGGTATAGACCCTGAGTTGTGGCAGGCGCTGGAACATGAGCGTCAGCGGCAGCACGATCACATCGAACTGATCGCGTCCGAAAATTATGCCAGTCCGCGCGTACTGGCGGCGCAGGGTTCGGTGCTCACCAACAAATACGCCGAGGGTTATCCGGGCAAGCGCTACTATGGCGGCTGCGAGTATGTCGATGTGGCGGAGCAACTGGCGATCGATCGCGCCAAAAAGTTATTCCATGCGGGTTATGCCAATGTGCAACCGCATTCCGGTGCGCAGGCGAATTTCGCGGTGTTCAAGGCCGTGCTGCATCCGGGCGATGTGATCCTCGGCATGGCGCTCGACAGCGGCGGACATCTCACCCACGGTTCGCCGGCCAACGTCAGCGGCCGTTATTTCGACGCCGCGACCTACGGCCTGCACCCGGACACCGAAGAAATCGACTACGAAGAAGTGGAAGAACTCGCGCTGGTGCGTAAACCCAAGATGATTGTCGCCGGGGCGTCGGCGTACTCGTTGCGCTTTGACTGGAAACGCTTCCGCGCGATTGCCGACAGTTGCGGCGCACTGCTGATGGCGGACGTTGCCCACTACGCGGGATTGATTGCGGCGGGGCTCTATCCGAGCCCGGTGGGCATCGCCGATTTTGTGACCAGTACCACGCACAAAACGCTGCGCGGGCCGCGCGGTGGCTTGATACTCGCCGATCAGAAGCACGAAAAAATTCTGAATAGCGCGGTGTTTCCCGGTACCCAGGGCGGGCCGCTGATGCATGTGATCGCCGCCAAGGCGGTGGCGTTTCAGGAAGCGCTCACGCGCGAATTCCGCACGTATCAGCAACAGGTGCTCGACAACGCACGAGTGATGGCCAAAGTGTTGCAGGATCGCGGCTTGCGCATCGTGTCGGGCCGCACCGAATGCCATATGTTTTTGGTGGATTTACGCAGCAAGCATGTCACCGGCATCGAAGCCGAGACCGCGCTGGGTAAGGCCAATATGACAATCAACAAGAATGCGATTCCCAAAGACCCGCAGCGTCCCATGGTGACCAGCGGCATTCGTGTGGGCTCGCCGGCGATGACCACGCGCGGCTTCCGCGAACATGAAGCGGAAAAAGTCGCGCACCTGATCGCGGACGTGATGGACGCGCCGAATGACGACGCCGTATTGAAACGCGTCGCCGGTGAAGTCAAAGTATTGTGCGATCAATATCCGGTATATGGTGCTTGATGGTGCTTGACCGCCGATGAAATGCCCGTTTTGTAAACACGATTCCACGCAGGTGATCGACTCGCGGGTGAGCGACGCCGGTGACAGCATCCGCCGCCGGCGCCGCTGTGAATCGTGCAACAAACGGTTTACCACCTACGAAACGGTCGAGCTGCGCATGCCGCAGGTGGCCAAGCAGGACGGCAGCCGCACCGAATTTGATCTGGAAAAGCTGCGCACCGGCTTCCTGCGCGCACTGCATAAGCGCCCGGTGCCCACGCCACTGGTGGACGAGGCGATTGCCACCATTACGCAAAACATACTCGCCCTGGGCGAGCGCGAAGTACCGGCACGGCGCATCGGCGAAATGGTGATGCGCGAACTGCACCGGTTGGATCAGGTGGCGTATATCCGCTTTGCCTCGGTGTATCGCAGCTTCCAGGGCATCGACGACTTCCAGGACGCCATCAAGGAAGTCCAGAAGCCGGGTCCCGGCAAGAAGTAGCACGCGCGCGGCATGTGTTGTTGCGCGCGGCAATGCCTATCATGATGTTTACTGAACACGATCATCAACACATGGCGCGCGCGCTGGACCTCGCGCGGCTGGGGCTTTATACCACCACGCCCAATCCGCGCGTGGGGTGTGTGATCGTGCGCGACGGTGCGGTAGTAGGTGAAGGCTGGCACGCGCGTACGGGTGAAGCACATGCCGAAGTGCTGGCGCTGCGTGCAGCCGGTGAGCGCGCACGCGGCGCGACGGTTTATGTCACGCTGGAGCCCTGCGCGCATCAGGGCCGCACAGCACCGTGTTGCGAGGCGTTGATTGCAGCCGGCGTGTCGCGTGTGGTGGCGGCGATGGAAGACCCCAATCCGCTGGTGGCGGGCAAAGGCTTTGCGATGCTGCGCGCGGCGAATATTACAGTGGCATTAGGATTGATGGCACCTGAGGCGGGTGAGTTGAACATCGGTTTTGTGTCGCGCATGACGCGCAAGCGGCCGTGGGTACGTTTGAAAATCGCCGCGAGTCTCGACGGCAAAACCGCGTTGCGCAATGGTCAAAGTCAATGGATCACCAGTGCCGAGGCGCGCCGTGATGGTCATGCGTGGCGCGCGCAGGCGTGCGCCGTGCTGACCGGCATCGGCACGGTGAAGGACGACAATCCGCAACTCACGGTGCGCGAGGTGGCGACCACGCGGCAGCCCGCGCGTGTGGTGGTTGATAGCCGCTTAGAGACACCCGTTGATGCAAGGATCGTGGGCGCTGGTACGTTAATCGCCGCGGCGGCGAATCACGCCGATCGCGCTGCAGCCTTGCAAGCGCGCGGCGCGGAAATCATGGTGTTGCCCAATGCCAGTGGGAAAGTGGAGTTGCCCGATCTCATGTTGGCGCTGGGCCGGCGCGGCGTAAACGAATTACACGTGGAGGCGGGTTTTAAACTCAACGGTTCGTTGATGAACGAAGGCCTGGTGGACGAATTGCTGGTTTATCTCGCACCGAGTGTGCTGGGTGATGCGGCGCACGGTATGTTTCATTTGCCTGAATTACAGGCGCTTGCGGGCCGGCGCCAACTTAATTTTGTGGATGTGCGCCAAATCGGTGCGGATATACGCATTCTTGCGCGGGTGGCGCCGGTATAATGTTCACCGGCATCATCACTGCGGTCGGCAGCATTGAGGCGGTGACGCCGACGGCCGGTGGTGTGCGTTTACGCGTTGCGGCGACGGATCTGGCGCTGGCCGATGGGCAAGTGGGTGAGAGCATCGCGGTGAACGGTGTGTGTCTCACCGCGATTGTGATATTCAGTGCCGGGTTCGATGCCGATGTGTCACGCGAAACATTGCGCTGCACGGCCGGGTTCGAGCCGGGGGCGCGCGTGAATCTGGAACGTGCTTTGCGGTTGTCGGACCGCCTCGGCGGGCACCTGGTCAGCGGGCATGTGGATGGTGTTGGCACAGTGGTCAGCGTTGAGCCTGCCGGCGACAACCGGGTATTTTGCTTTGAAGCGCCACCAGCCGTGGCGCGTTACATCGCGGTCAAAGGATCGATTGCGATCAACGGGGTGAGTCTCACTGTAAATGAAGTGAATGACATGAAATTCTCGGTCAATATTATTCCGCACACACTCGCTGCCACCAATCTGGGGCTGTTGACGACGGGTGCAAGCGTCAATCTCGAAGCGGATACGGTGGCGCGCTATGTCGAGCGCCTGAATAGTTTTGGGGGCCCGGTATGAACTCGCCGGCAGCCGCTGTATCCATCAGCCCGCCGTCGGAAATCATTGCCGAAATTCGCGCCGGGCGCATGGTGGTGCTGGTCGACGAAGAAGACCGCGAGAATGAAGGCGATTTGCTGATTGCCGCCGAGCATGCTACGGCCGAAGCGATTAATTTCATGGCGCGTTACGGACGTGGACTGATTTGCCTGACGCTCACCGATGAGCGCTGCCGGCAGCTTAATTTGCCGCTGATGGTGACTAACAATCGCTCGCCGTTGGGTACCAACTTTACCGTTTCGATTGAGGCTGCCGAAGGTGTAACCACCGGCATTTCAGCGGCGGATCGTGCGACCACGGTGCGCGCGGCGATACGCCCCGATGCCAGTTCGCGCGATCTGGTGCAACCGGGGCATATTTTTCCGTTGATGGCGCAAGAGGGCGGCGTGCTGGTGCGTGCGGGGCATACCGAAGCCGGTTGCGATCTGGCGCGGCTCGCGGGCCTCACGCCGGCGGCGGTGATTTGCGAAATTTTGAAAGACGACGGCGAGATGGCGCGGTTGCCGGATTTGATCCCTTTCGCCGCGCAACACGGCCTGAAGATCGGCACCATCACCGATTTGATTCAGCATCGCGGCCGTACCGAATCATTGGTGGTGCGCGCGTCCGAACGCATGATCGAGACCGTGCATGGCGAATTTCGCTTGGTTGCCTACAGCGATCGCATTGGCCGCGAAACGCATCTGGCGTTGGTCAAGGGCAATATCGATGCCACGAAAGAGGCGCTGGTGCGGGTGCATGAACCGGTGTCTGTGATTGATCTGTTGGATGCCGGCAGCACGACGCACTCGTGGAATTTTCATGACGCGTTGGCGGCGATTGCCCAATCCGGCTGCGGCGTGCTGCTGTTGTTGCACCGTCAGGAAACCGCGGAAGAATTACTGGCGCGCGCGCGCCCGGTGGACGCGAATCGCGCGCCGCCCAAAATTGCGCTGCGTAACTACGGCATCGGCGCGCAAATCCTGCGCGAGCTGGGCGTGAAAAAAATGCGCTTGATGGCGGTGCCACGGCGCATGCCGAGCATGGCTGGATTCGATCTCGAAGTGGTGGGCTATGCGCAGCCGGTACGTAAATCGTAATCAGATGCCAATTCAAAGGCCTCCCTCACTTCAACCGGCTCCGCCCCCCTTTCGCTACGCTCTCCCGGAGGGCGAGGGGCTTTTCACCCTTCTCCCTGCGGGAGAAGGGCCGGGGATGACGGAAAAGAAGCAACGCAGTGTAATTTTTAAGATGAGCCTCAGCCAATATCCATGAGCCGCTACGACAACATCGAAGAATTCGATCCGGATCACCGGGGTGCGGGCCTGCGTATCGGCATCGTGGTGGGACGTTTCAACAGCGACATCGGCGAAGGGCTGCTCTCCAGTTGTACTGCCGCGCTGGTGAAGTACGGTGTTGCGCCGCAGGACATGCGCATAGCCACCGTGCCGGGCGCGCTGGAAATTCCGCTGGTGTTGCAGACCATGGCGCGCAGTGGAAAGTATGACGCGCTGGTGGCGCTGGGCGCGGTGATCCGCGGCGAGACCTATCACTTTGAAATTGTTTCCAACGAATCCTGCAGCGGCATCGCGCGCGTGCAACTCGACACCGGCGTGCCGATTGCCAATGGCTTATTGACCACCGAAGACGACGATCAGGCGCTCGCGCGCATGGCGCAAAAAGGCGCCGACTGCGCGCTCGTAGCGGTTGAAATGGTCAATCTGCTTAGAAAAATAAAATGAATAAAATCAAATACTTACGTTGCTTAAAGCGCGCAAGGCCAGCAGCGTGAAATCCGCTCGCCACCGCTCGCGCGAATTTGCGCTACAAGGCCTGTATCAGTGGCTGCTCGCCAAAACCGAGATGAGCGAGATCGTCAAAGATATCGAGTTGTTTCGTGGCTACGATAAATGTGATCCGCTCTATTTTCGCGATCTGTTGGCCGGCGCGATTGATGATGCCGAGAGCATTGAGGGTAGTCTCGCACCGCTGCTGGATCGGCCCGTGGACAAACTCTCGCCTATCGAGCGCGCGATATTGACCATCGCCGGCTGCGAGTTTTTACGTCATCCGGAAGTGCCGTACCGCGTGGTGATCAACGAGGCAGTTGAACTCGCCAAGGCCTTCGGCGGCACCGACGGCTACAAGTACGTCAACGGCGTGCTCGACAAACTGGCGGTGACCCTGCGCGAGCCCGAGGTGTC